>JAHKKJ010000203.1 GCA_020027655.1 Deltaproteobacteria bacterium
GATAAAGGCCAGCGTGTTTTTGCTCTTGCGCATCCGGATCAATGTGTTCTCGTGCGCGACGACTGAGGTGCTTTTACACCCACAGCCCAAGAAACTAAGCTAAGCGTCTGCTACTTGTCGCGGGGTGGTAACTTTTACGGTTTCATTCGGGATGCAGAGGCCCGCACGGTTACGGGTGATCCAATGGACCGCGAGACCCACGAGAATGATGCCGGCCCAAGTCACCACACCGCTGACTATTTTCGGATCGGTGGAGCCGAACAGCCAGCCCAGATTTTCCGTTTGGTAGTCACCGAAAACGCGGACCGTTTTGATGCTAATAACCCAGCCGGCATGGAGGCCGATGGATAGGTACAAGGTGGCGGTGCGAAGGAAGGCATAGCTGAGCACGATCCCGATCAGCAAGAGACCGATCATTCCCGGAGCGATTTCTGCGGGTTCGAGAAACGGCGCGAAAGTGGAAAACAAGTGACGGAACCCAGCCCAAGGATCCAGGCCCGAAAGAAAATATTTGTCTGCCGGCTTGACGAAATGCAACGCCGAGTAAAAGAGATTCGCTGTGACAAAGGCGGGCAATGGCTTCCAATCCTCGAGCAGCCCGCGAAAAATAATACCGCGGAAGAAAATTTCTTCTAAAAACCCGACGGTCAAGCCGGTGAGTATAGCTTTCAGATACTGCTCCACCGATTCGCCCAGGGAGAGCCTAAAAAAAGCCTCATAGACTCCGGCGACCGACATGATGAAGCCCAGTGCAAACATGGATCCGAGAGCGAGGCACAGCCCGTTGGCGACGTCGGACGCTGCCCGCGTCCGCGGTGAGAGACCCAATTGAGACAGCGAGTCGATCTTGAGCATCGACCGGCAGGCAAAGAAGAGAAGAACGCCGGAGACCATGAAAAATCGGTTGAAGATACGCGAAAAGGGAATGCGGTCCTCCGGTGCTGCCGCTTCTGCGTCGGAGATCAAATTCCACGCCGTGGCCGCCCAGGGGCTGATTAAAGCGGTGAGGGCAAGCACGAGCAGCACAAATATGAGGAGTCTCTGGTAACTTTTCATTTGTTTCGCCTATCGAGTTACTATGTGATAGCGTTTTCGTAATGGCAAGTAAGGAAGAGGAAAAGTTAAACGGAAAGATAGCGCTCATCACCGGAGGCAGCCGTGGCATCGGCAAGGCGATTGCCATGGCGTATGCGCGTGAGGGTGCCGGCGTGTTTATTTGCGCCCGTAGCGATGCCGACCTCAATCGGGCGGTTGCTGATATTCGCGCCACGGGTGGGGAGGCGCATGGTTGCATTGGTGACGTGGGCGACGCTGCGCAGGCGAAAGCGATCGTACAAGCGGCGCTGGAACAATTCGGCAAACTTGATGTGCTCGTGAATAATGCCAGTTTCCTGGGGCCCCGTGTGCCCATCGCGGAGTATCCGGTTTCAGCCTGGGAGGACGTCGTGCGAATCAACCTCACCGGATCGTTCCTCATGATTCAGGAAGCATTGAAAATCATGATTCCTCAGCGCGGGGGATCTGTTATCAATATCTCGTCCGGTGTCGGACGTGTGGGTAAGGCCCGTTGGGGAGCCTATGCCGCCTCCAAATTCGGGGTGGAAGGTTTGACACAAGTAGTTGCGGATGAAGTGCGAGAATTCGGCATCCGGGCGAATTCAGTCAATCCGGGTCCCACAAGGACCGAGATGCGCGCTCTGGCCTATCCCGAAGAGGATCCACTAACCCTGCCGACTCCGGATCATATTGCACCGGTCTTCGTTTATCTGGCATCGGACGATTCCGCGGCTGTTACCGGGCAGTCGTTGGAGGCACGAGACTGGCTAAGGCGCGCGCATTGACCTCCGGTCTTTTATTCTATAAATAATGTCGCTTGAAAACTTGGATAAAGAAAACAAAGCAACGTCCAAATCATCCTTGGATTGTCGCATTGGATTGAGAGTCGCAATTTTTTCAGAAAGGTTAGGACAATGAATCAAACCATCGGACAACGATTCCCCGATATCGAGCTTCCCGATCAAGACGGTCAGGTAGTTAAGCTTTCCCAACTGATTGGCAAATTTCCCTTCATTCTTTCCTTCTACCGCGGGTACTGGTGAGGGAAATGCCAGGTGCAGTTGCGCCACTATGTAAAACTCCAGGAAGAGCTCGCCATCAATTACTGCAAGCTTGCCGTGGTCAGCGTCGATCCGCCGGAGGTCAACGCCGCGTTTCGTACCGGGTTAGGCGCAGAGTTCCCCTTTCTCAGCGATCAAGAGCGCAAAGTCGTTCAACAGCTGGATATGACCGAAACTTCCAAGACGCGCGGCATCACGGCTATCCCATACACCTTCTGCCTGATGCCGGATCTAACCGTGCATAATCTTTACTGTGGCTACTGGTACGTCGGTCGGCCGACGTTGGACGAGTTGCGCAAAGACCTGCGCGAGATGATGAAAAAGGTCCGCCCCGACTTCGATCCGCAGGCGCGACGAGAGTAGTATTTTTGCGCTTGAAAGCGTATCTTTAAGTCTGTAGAATTTTGTCATGATTAGTCCAGAGGAAATCAAACAAACACTGGCAAAGGCGCTTCCGGGATCGACGATTGAAACGCAGGATTTGACCGGCGGCGGTGACCATTGGCAAGTGATCATTGTCTCGCCTGCTTTCGAGGGTAAGGGATTGCTCGAGCAGCATCGGATGGTCAACGAGGCCCTCAAGGAAGCGATGGACGACCAACGTATCCATGCCTTGGCGCTGAAGACTTTTTCGCCCGTGCAGTGGGAGAAGCTAGGTTCCTAAAGCTTAGTAAGAAGGAGAACTCAAATGGCCGATGAAGTTTTGACGCAGATCGATGAAAAAGTGAAGAACAATAAGGTGATGCTCTACATGAAGGGGACCCCGGAATTTCCCCAGTGCGGCTTTTCAGCTCACACCGTCGAGATACTAAAATCCTACGGTGTGCCGTTCGCGACTGAAGACGTTTTGGCGAACCCCGCAGTTAGAGACGGGATCAAGCGCTACTCGAACTGGCCGACTATCCCACAGATCTATATCGACGGAAAATTCGTCGGCGGCTGCGACATAATTCATGAGCTTCACGAGCGCGGCGAACTCGAGCCGATGCTGAAGTCCGCTTTCAGTAAGTAACTTTTCAGTCCCAGCCGGCACATGGTTTACCCCGAAGGTTGAGCAGCGTCTCAGCCCCGGGCTTGAGCGCGGGTGAACGACCTTTTGAAGGAAGTATTCGGCGGTAGGAGCAAATAGGGCTACTTGAGTCAAAAATGCAAGCCAGGATTCCCGTTGTCACGGGAATGACGGAAAAACTGCAGTTCCAACTTCGAATGGGTGCTTCTTTGGTTTGACCATCGTCAGTTCGCTAGGGACGCCATCAGCCGGCCGAAGCCGCTGACCTTCTCCTTGACCTTTGCCATCCGCAAACCGTGCCAGATGTAAGATTGGCAGCTGGTTACGACCGGCTTGCCGATTTCCCGCTCCAGCAGATCTACATCGGTGATAGTGGGCCAACGGGGGCAGGGGATAAAAATGCCGTCGGCCTCAGGTGCTTGCTCGTAGAGACGCTTAGCGATCTTGTAAGCGGCATGGATATCCATGTCCGTCAGGTCGGCGTTTTTTCGCACCCCATATCCTTCAATTTTCAAGACCTGAAAGCCGGAAGCCTCAAGAAAAGCTTTCATTCTTTGATTGAGTGACTCTTCGTGCGGCGTGGCCACGACGAGCTTCTTAAGATTCAGTGATTTCAGCGCCTCGATCTCGCCCGTGATCCCCGGCGAGATAGGTACCCCGTATTTCGCCGTCAGCTTTTTTCCCATATCGACGTCGCTGCCATAACCGAGCTTCGTGAACAGCGGTGATCCGCCGACGATGATCGCGTCGCATTTGTTGTCGACCAAATCCGCTGCCGCTTCTTCGATTCTTTGTAACTGCCTCTCGAAATCCGCATCTACCAGCTGCCTGATGGTTCCGGTGCTGTTGAGGAGCATAAATCCTTCGGGAAGCATCCTATAAAACTCATATACCAAGGTGTCTCCGCGTGACGGAGCCACATGACCGATCTTTGCGCGCCAGCCGTACATCTCTCACCTCCTTGGTTTCACATCGAGAAGTTCAAATCGTTCAAAACGTTCAAGCCGTTCAAAGGTTCATTCCCACTCGTTTTAGTCGCCTAGTGATCATTCGAGATAGACAAACAATTCGCTGAGATCCTGAATTCGTTGCACTCGAGGATGATTGAAAGACTGATTATAGGAGCGGTGCGGCATGAGCACGACTGCTTCGGTGTTTTCCGCTACATCGCGGCAGTTCTCATGTCGATCATCGACGAACAACTCGACGTTCAGTTTGCCGATCAGCTCGGACTTGTGGTTCTGGGTGAAATAAACCACCGGATGGCTGACCCCATGTTTTCTCAGCCAATCGCGGGTAACTTGGCCGATGTCGTAGGTCTCCCGCTCGTAGCGGTGAGTGACGAAAACCAGATTGTTTTTGCAGCTGAGCCTGTCCAACGCTTGCCATTGTTCCGCTGAAGGGAGCGGCGCAAGCGCCTCCCAGAATTTCGGGTCGTACGAGACTTTGGCCATGCACTCAGAGATGATCTCCGTCGTGATCAGCGGATGGTTGATGAAGTTGGGATCGGTAATGGATTCAGGATCGATAGGACCGTTGCCCATTCGTGCCTCCAAAACCCGCAAAAAAGGAGCAATGAAATCCGCCAGCACCCCGTCAATATCCAACGCAATCATCATCGAGGTACAAATTTAAGCAAATCGGCGGCAACCGTCAACCACGTTCTTGTCAGTACTGAACCGAATATGCTAACAAAAACCTTTGAGTAATATCTTACAACTGGTTGAGAGAAGAGAGGATGGAACTGCAAGTGCTTGAACAAGTGGATCGGCAAAGGATTGTTGAGCTTGCCCGGAACGTAGCGGATATCGTCAGCATCACGGGCGAAGAGAAGGAAATTGCGGAGTACCTGGGCAGCGAGTTCGAAAAATTAGGAATGCAGGTCGAGTATCAGGAAGTCGAGGAAGGCCGACCCAATGTCATCGGAACCTTGAAGGGAACCGGCGGTGGCGCGGCGCTCATGTTTTGCGCTCATATGGATCACTTCGATAACCCGCAGGAGACGGTCGTCGAGGACGACCGAATCTACGGCCGTGGTCTGGTCAATATGAAGGCGGCTTTTCCCTGCTATATCGAGGCCGTGTCGGCGATACAAAAAGCAGGTGTTCAGCTCAAGGGCGATCTCATCATATCCGGCGTAGTCGGCGAGATTGAAAAGGCCCAGATCGGTAGATTCCAGGGTAAGACTTACCGTGGCGCTGGGGTCGGGGCGCGGCATATGATGGACCACGGCGTGATGGCCGACATGTGTATTATCGGCGAGCCCACCGGCTTGCAGCTCCAAATCGGCAACGCGGGCTTGGTTTGGGCGCGGGTGAGCGTGGACGGAAAGGCAACCAAATTCGTGCTCGCCGCCGCCAAAGTCGCTCAAGCCATCCAGGATTGGGAAAAAGAGTATCAGCGCAAATACACCCACAAATTCATGCTGCCCACCGTACAGATCGGCGCCATTGAAGGTGGCAACCCGTTCAAGCCAGGCACTCGCCCCACGACGGACATCTTCGTCATCGTAAAGACTTTGCCCGGGACGCCGCCACTGGCGATCAAGCGCGAGATCGAGACCGTCTGTGAGAAGGTGCGAAAACGGGAAAGCGACATTCTCGACACACGGGTGGATCTCTATTTGTCCACGGACGGCTATGAGATCTCCAAGAGCGAATACGTCGTTAAGGCGATGGCCAATGCCCACAAGGCGGTGTTCGGCAAGCCGGTGCCTTATGCGAAACCGATCCGCTACGGTATCACCAGCGACGGATCGCGGGTCGCTGCCTACGGTGTTCCCAGCATCACCTATGGCCCCGGCTTCGGTACCCATCTTGTGGATCCGACGGAAACCAGGGCGCCGGCCGAGTGGGATACGCCCAGCGGAGTACGGCGGGGCGTAGGCATTGAGAATATGGTCAATTGTACCAAGGTCTATGCAATGGCCGCTCTGGATATCTGCAATCGGCGTAAGGAAGAGGTAGCGAAATCATAGCCAAAGATATTTGAAATTTTGGCTGAAAAGAGATCGGAAAAACTATATCTCGCGCAAAGGCGAAGGCCGCCAAGTTCGAAGAAGAAAAATGTTTCTTTGCGTTCTTGGCGTCTTGGCGCGATAAGGTTTTTTGTGACCACGGTCGGCAGCATAAAATGTTAGAGATAAATTCTCACCCTCAAAAAGTAAACAATCTAAAGGCAAAATTATGGAACTGACCTTCGCGCACTACCGCAATCGTTTCTGCATGTTCCGCACCTATTACGCTCTGTCGATAGGGAAGGTGAAGCCGGACGGCTTTGACATGAAAGTCATCGAGCTGCCCGACCCACCCAGCCATGAGCAGGAGGAGGCGTTGATCCGGGGCGACGTTCAGGTCGCGAATATTTACTTGCCAAGTTTTCTCCGGCGAAAACTTCAAGGGGCGCCGATCACCGGTCTTTCGACGGAATGGAAATCGACAATGAAGGGCAACGGTCTCTTTGTCCGCAGCGACGGCCCGGTGCAAAAGCCGCAAGACCTCGCCGGCCGTCTCATCGCAACGCACCAGGGCGCGCACGCGATTCA
>JAHKKJ010000791.1 GCA_020027655.1 Deltaproteobacteria bacterium
GAACCTATTATGCCCCCAAAGACGCAAAGCGCGCCGAATAAGAGAACGAAAAAGGAGAAAAGTTTCTTTGCGTTCTTGGTGTCTGGGCGCGACAACAAAGTTCTATGGAGTGTCGGCATGACCGACAAAGCGACAAGTCATGAGATAAAGAGTCTCGTTGATGACTGCATCGGCCCGAAGCTCGATGGTTCAGAATTGAAGAGGATCAGGTCCGGGATGCCAGGAACTCATCAATGGCCCGATTAACTTCCTCGGGTTTTTCCGCGAAAGGAAAATGCCCGGCATTCTTAAGCTTCAGGTAGTGGGAGCCGGGGACGGCCTGATGGATCTCCAGTTCATACTCTGGAGATAAGTTGGGATCGTCGGCTCCGCGGATCAGGAGCAGTGGCGGCCTGAGAGTATGAATTCGCTCCCGCACATCGAAATGATCCAAGGCCACAAAGTCACGGTACTGCGACAACGGGCCGACCTTGCGATGGCATTCGAGGAGATGTTCGCCGAGCTCCGGCGTCATAAACAGAAACTGGTGCTGCATAGTGTCCAGCCATTGCCGATAAGTTTCAGGATCTTCTGCCGCCTTCAGCCGAAACTCTAAAGTGCCCGGCCGGCGCTCCCTGGGTCGCATGCCCGTGGTCATCAATACCAGTGCTTTGACCTCATCCGGGTAGTCCAGGCCATACTGGAGCGCGATGCAACCTCCCAAGGTGAAACCGATCAGCACCAAGTCTTTCTGCTTACCTTTGGACCACAACCATCCTCTCAACCATTCAGTATATCGTTCCACATTGGGACAGGCCGTTCCGTCCGGGTGCCCGGGCAAGGTTGGCGCAAGGCTGCCGGAATAGTATTTGAGCTGATGGATGTACGAATCGGCGCATCCTCCAGCGCCGGGCCCATGAATAAAAACCATTTGAGTCATACGTTACCTCCAGCTTCGTGCTCGCGATCGTCAAGGGTGCTTCGTGAACAAACACGGGGCGCGCGCCTTAGGTGTCGCCGAGCGCTGCAGCGAAATGGGCGCCCGCTATTCGAACAACGGGTGACCTTCGGCAAACCATTGTCCGAGCGCCAGGGTATCACGTTCAACCTGGCGGACTCTACGTCGAGCTTCATTTGCCGACGAGATGTTCTTCCTCGTCGTCAACCCAGGTTCAGGGACTCAAGGAGCCTGCTGCGATGGAAAAGATCTTAGACTTTTCCCCGGTAAGAGGAAGCCGTGCCAACCTAGAGGCGAAGAGATGGAAGCCGGTTGACCATTAACTGCCTCGCCTTGTAACGACTGCAATCTTTGCTTCAAGAAATCGCGACTCATGCTCTTATCCTTATTTGTAAGAATTTGTTTGTTTATTGCCTTTTTCACAAAAGAGCTAAAGAGTCGCTATGACCGAGAAAATTCTACCGGAGCTGATGAACACCCGGGAGGTAGCGCGGTACCTGGGGATTAATGACAAGAAAGTCTATTTCCTGGCGAAGGCCGGCAAGATTCCCTGCACCAGGGTTACGGGCAAGTGGACTTTCCCGAAGAAGTTGATTGACCGGTGGATCGAGGAGAGCGCCTCGGCCCTTGTTGAACGCAAGGCAAAAACCGAAGAGCGCAGTTTTCTTCTCGCGGCGGGCAGCGATGATCCAAGCTTGGGGATACTGCACGATCTTTACGAGGCCCAAACCCAAACCTCGTCCTTTTTCATGACAACCGTGGGCAGCACCGGCGGTTTGGCTGCGATCCGCAGTGGCGTGGCGGACTTTGCCACAGCTCACCTATTGGAACCAGCTCGGACCGGAGCCGACAATCTTGCCGTGCAAGAACTATTGCCATCCGAGACGGTGGTTGTCGAGTTATTTTATCGTGAGCTGGGGCTGCTCGTGCCGGTGGGCAATCCCAAGGGAATCAAATCGTTCCGCGATCTCGCTCGCCCGAAGCTACGAATCATCAATCGCCAGCCCGGCTCGGGAACGCGGATTTACCTCGATCAGGAGCTTTCGCGCGCCCGGTTGAATGCCAAAAAGATCTCCGGCTACGACACCCTAGTCTCAACTCACCTTGATGTGGGCTTGAGGGTTTTGAGGGGCGCTGCCGATGTCGGCCTGGCAACTCGGACAACGGCGCAGTTGCTGGGGCTAGATTTTATTCCTCTCACCCGTGAGCGTTTCGATATGCTGGTTCCAAAGGATCGCTTTTTTACGCGAGGAATCCAGCTGTTGCTCGGGATTGTCGGCTCCCGGGAGTTTCGTGAGCGTGTCGGCACCCTTGGCGGTTACGACCTAACGGAATCGGGAAGAATCATCAATTTGAGTTAGTCACCCTAAGGAGGCATTCATGCGCAGGCCAGTGACCGTTTGCTTTTTCTCTCTGTTAGTTCTCGGCTTGCTACTCCGGCCCTTGGCTCACGGCGCAGATCCAGCCACCCGCAATGTTATTCTTTCGACTACGACGAGCACCCAAGACTCGGGCTTGCTTGACGTGCTGATCCCGCTTTTTGAGAAGCAAACGGGATATTCCGTCAAGACGGTTTCCGTCGGCACCGGGCAGGCGCTGGCGTTAGCGGCGAAAGGGGATGCCGATGTTGCCTTGGTTCATGCGCCGAGTCTGGAGAAACAATATGTCGAGGATGGAAAACTGCTCAACCGGCGTTTGGTGATGTACAACGATTTCGTTATCATCGGCCCGAAGGAGGATCCGGCGAAGATCAAATCGGCGAAAACGGCCCTTGCCGCTCTGAAGCT
>JAHKKJ010000792.1 GCA_020027655.1 Deltaproteobacteria bacterium
AGCGGCAGAAATCTTTCGAGACGAGCGTGACCGAACAAGCTATCTGAAGAGGATAGAGCACTATCGGAAGCGCTACGGGTTTGTTCTCTATGCCTACGTGTTGATGTCCAATCACGCTCACTTGCTTTTGGAAACCGGAAAGGCGCCGCTTTCCAAGATCATGCAAGGGATACAGTTTAGCTATACGCAGCTCTACAACCGGCGCCATCGGACCGTAGTGCATCTGTTTCAAGACCGCTACAAGGCCATCTTGTGTGATCGTAACCCCTATTTGCTGCAACTGGTGCGTTACATTCATTTGAATCCGGCCAGGATGCGAAGGCCCTGGAATCCCTGGAAGTATCGGTGGAGCAGCCACCGAGCATATCTGGGGGAGGCAACACCGATTAGGATCGAAACCGAGCCGGTGTTCGGGCAGATGGGCAATGATGTTAGGGAGGCCAGGCGCGCTTATCTTCAATTCGTGGAAGAGGGCCTGGGATCAGGGCATGAGGAGAAATACTATCAGACCACCGATCAAAGGTTTCTTGGAGACGAAGGTTTCGTTGCAGAAGTGGCGACAAAGTCAAGAGACAACGAGATCTGGCCGGAGGGACCGAGAGTTAAGTTTGAGGGATTGCTGGCGGTGGTATGCAAACAGCATGGGCTCGCTCAAGACATGTTGACGGGTTCCGGGAGGCGTAAGAATTGGGTCCAAGCTAGACGACAGCTGGTGTATCTGGGGCGTGAATGGGCAGACTCAACGACACAAGAACTAGGGGAAACGACTCAAGCGTGATCCATCGATGATAAGCCGTTTGTACAAAGAGTATGAAGAGAACCGGGATCTGCGCGGGGAAGCGGTACTAGCCCAAATGGTAAATTCCAGACCGCGAAGCTAGAATCCATACTCAGGCCTGACCCCGAGCGCCCTCGGCCTTGAAACCCGGAGTCGGAAAATGAACCGCAAAGAGCGTTTGTACGATACGGACAGTCTGCGGAGGTCAAGATGAGACGCCTCAGCCGTTGGCTCGCATTCGTTTTCTTCGGGCTTATTCTTTTCCCCACCGTCGGCGGCACACAGGCCCCTTATTACGCGGGGAAAACCATTACCGTCATCGAAGGAAACAGTCCGGGAGGTGTCGCAGACTTAAGAACTAAAGCTATCGTGCCGTTTCTGCAAAAGTACATTCCCGGAAATCCGACGATCGTTACACAGTATGTGCCGGGAGGAGGGGGCCGACAGGCGGCCAACCAGGTATATCGCGCAGCTGCGGACGGACTGACGATCGGCGCCAGCTCGCCGGGCGTGCTCGCAAGCGCCGTACTCGGCGAACCCGGTGTCGACTACGATCCTTACAAGTTTATCTATCTCGGGTCGCCTTTCAGCGAGAACAATAATATGTTTGCGACCCGAAAAGCTCTCGGCCTCAACAACTTGGAAAAGTTGCGCGCTGCTTCGGGGCTCAGAATCGGAGCCCAATCGGTGGGTCACGTACAGTACATTCGGGGACGGCTGTTCGCGTGGCTTTTGGATGTCAAAGATCCGCGATTTGTCGTAGGTTACGCAGGAACCGAGTTGGATATAGCTTTGGAGCGAGGGGAAGTCGATGCGCGAGCGGCAGCGCTGGACACGCGGGTGCTGTCAGAGTCATACAAAAATCTCGTCGATTTCCATGCCATTCTGGAGATTCCCAAAGGACATCGTCCACCTCAATTTGCCCATTTGCCCGAAATCGAAGCGTTCGTGCGGTCCGGCATAGAGAGCCGACTTATGGCCATGTCGCGGATTTTTTGGGGAGTCGGAACGCTCAAGTATCTGCCGCCGAGCACACCGGAGAAACTCGCCGACATACTCAGGCAAGCCGTTCGGGATTCTTTCAAAGATCGCCAATTTCACGAACAATACAAAAAAGTTCTTGGACTCTATCCGACGCCGCTGATGCCGGAGGAACAGCAGAAACTTATTGCGGAGCTGCCGCGGGATAACGAGGTCATTAAAGTTTTTAAAACCATCGCTGGAATAGATCCCCTTCCGCCACGCAAGTAATGCCTCGAACCGCAATCGCGCCGGGGCGGAGCAACACGCACAGCAGTCGGGTCAGTGTGAAGGACGCAAGGGTCACGCCTGCATAGATGAATTATTAAGTTTCATATAATATAGTGACCAACTATAAATCAAAACAATTCTGCTTGTTTCCAAAAAGCCAGGATAAGTTTGGGGCGGCGGCGCATGCGTTTAAGAGCCGGGATGGCATGTTAGCTCAGCTCGGTGAAGGTCTTCGGACAGAAGTTTGGAAGTTCATGGTGCTTCCAATACCCCCAGATGTATTCCACCGGATTGCCCCTGTAAGCGTAGAGTGAAAGACCATGCGAGGGTCGACAGCGAGAAACAAGACCTGATGTCTTGACCCTATGTCTTTAGCGGAAGCGGACAAAACGCGCATGACCCTAAACCCGATCCCCGGAACCACCCTGCACAGTATGATCGTCGAAGGCCTGTCCTGCCCGCGGCGCTCAAAGAAAAGCTCAAGCCGATCCTTGCACCGAAGGGTTAGCACGAGAGCCGGCCGCCATTTCGGAATCTCTAGCATCTTGGGACTATCGTTGGAGGCCAAAAGATTGAGAAGATTTTGAGGGTGGCTTTTACGAGTTAACTATGCTTGTTGATTTGTCGAAGTCTGGCCCATGTGTCGACCTCCCCCTTATCAGAGACAATTATGAGAATTAAGAGTCTAGACC
>JAHKKJ010000793.1 GCA_020027655.1 Deltaproteobacteria bacterium
GTGCATCATATAAATTTAACGGTGCCAAATTTGCTAACGTGGACTCTTGTCTCAACTCCCTTTCGGCTCGTCTTTACCTACATAGGACTGCCGGTAAGTCTGCAACGTTTTGCCGCGCAGCTCGTAGAGAAACTGAATGACGCGCTCGTTGCTCATGAACTTCGACTCGTCGTAGTGATCGTGGTGAACGATCTCGTCCAGAGGACGCCGCACACCTTCCGACGGCTCCACCGCGGGATAGCCCACGGGGATAATGAGATACAACATCATGAGGTCCGGCACGCCCAGAACTTTCTTGAAAGGTTCTTGGACATGAATGCTCACCCATTGCGTAGCGAGTCCGAGGGAAGCCGCCGCCAGGTGCATCAAGGTGCAGGTATTCGCTAACCCATCGGTGAGATGCGACTGATCGCGGCCAAAGGTATGCGCGCCTTGCACCGTGCCCCATTGGCGCCGGCCGTCACCGACGACAACGATGAGCGCCGGCGCTTCGGACCAACCGGTGCCGCGTCGTTGCTGCTCCACGGCTCTATCCGCCGTCATCTGATAGGCGGGATGCCTGAGCTCGAAGACACGCTGCTGTTCCATCCAATAGATGAAATCCGTATTGACCTCCGCGTAGCAACGAAAGAGATCCTTCTTCACCTTAGGATCCTTGACGACGATATATTCCCAGGGCTGCGAATTGGCGCCGGACATCGCCCACCGGCCCGCCTCCAAGATCTTGTTGATGTATTCCTCCGGAATCGGATCCGGCTTTAGCTTGCGGATGCTCGATCTGCGACGAATAATATCATAGAGAAGCTCGTAGCCCGCCGTGGTCTCCACGCCCATACTGATCCTCCGCTGTCAAACAGAAATTCTTTGTTTTTCCCGACTGGCCTTTATAACGTACCGCTCTGTTGCAATTCAAGGTAGCCCTTGTTAAACGGGTGGGCGTTTACTTCAGAGTCCATACGACGGGAGCCTCAAATGAAGAAAATCTTCTTTGTGCTGCTACTATCTTGCGGCCTTGCGCCATCGGCTGAGGCCGACGATCGCGTCCGCATCACCTACGCGAGTCGGTCGATCTCTTCGATCATGATCTTCATCGCCAACGACCGCGGGTTCTTCAAAGAGGAGAACTTGGAACCGGAGCTCATTTTGACCCGCGGCACCACCGCCATCGCCGCCGCCGTGGCGGGCGACGTGGAGGCGATCCATATCATGGGAACAGCTATCCGTGGAATTATCCAAGGGCTCCCGCTGAAGGTGCTCGCAGTGAATCAAAAATTGCCGCTTTTTTGGCTGGTCACGCGGCCGGAGCTAAAAACCTTCAACGACCTCAAAGGCAAAATCATGGCGGTGACCACCATCGGCGGCAGCCAGCAGCTCGCGGGTTTTCACATGCTCCGAAAGGGAGGCATCGACCCGGCAAAAGAGATCACCAGCATCGTTTCCGGGGACGTGCCGGCCCAGTTGCAAGCGCAGGTCTCGGGTCCGGTTCATATTACGGTTCTCTCTCCACCCACCGTGTTCGTTGCCCGCGATCGTTATAAGCTCAATCTGCTCGCTTCCATCAGCGACGAATACGTAAATTTCATATCGGGCCTCATCGTGTCGGATAAAGCGATGCAGGAAAAACCAGCGCTCATCAAGCGCACGCTGCGCGCCCTGGCGAAGGCCAACCGATATTTTCAAACCAACGAGAATACATCGGCGGAGATACTTGCGAAGTATCTCAATGTCAGTCAACCCATAGCGCTGGAAACCTACCGCTTCAGCCGCCCAGCCTTTACACGGAACAGCATCGCCACGGAGAAAGAGGTTGAAGAAAACCTCAAGACCGATGCGCAGTTTCTGCAGCTCAAAACACCAGTAAGAAGCGCTGCGGTTTTTGATTTTGCACTACAGCGGGAAGTCAACAACGAGCTGGGGATAAAGTAACCGCACCCAAGGTCCCAAACCCACGATTGGAAGTCGAAATACTTCCCCTCCGTCATTCCCGTGCAAACGGGAATCCAGATCTTGCTACTCTTGATGCCGCCAGGACCCTTCCTGGATGCGATCGAGATTCTTCACTCCGCTACGCTGCGTTCATCAGAATGACAGGATAAACAAATTGGAAAACTTAATTTTTACCAAGGACCAAGGGGAGATTGAGTAGGGGTTCTGGATTCCTCCCGTTCACAAGCACACAACGGAAGTGCACCGACTAATCAACCAACTAGCGATACCTTCCGTCATGTTTTTACGTCGATCACGAGATGGCCGAATTCGTTGACTTGCATTTTGTCGCCGGGATAGAGCAAGATCGTCGCGCCCAGCTCTTCAATCACTGCGGGGCCATCGAGTCGATCACCGGCCTTGAACCCGCTACGCAGATAGATCGGACAATTGACGGCTTGCCGACTGCTGTCGAAGATCACGGGCCGTTTGCCCCGTTCATCTTGGTCACCATCCTGATACGCCGAGGAAAGGGGCAGCTGATTTTCGAATCTTCCCAGCGCTGAAAGCCGGAGGTTAACCATCATCACCGGCTCATTGGGAGCCGAGTGCCCGTAATGCTCTTGATGAAGCTGATCGAACCGAGCACGAATCGCACCAAAGTCAGTGATGGCCCGCATATCTTCCGTCACCGGCACCGGCAAAGTGTATTCCTGCCCGCGGTAACGCATGTCCAAAAAGCGCCTCAAAACGATCTGCTGTCTTCCGGCACCTTCTTCAGTCAAAGTCTCAACC
>JAHKKJ010000794.1 GCA_020027655.1 Deltaproteobacteria bacterium
GCTTCTTGACGCGCTGGCGCGCCCTCACCGCAAATGGATCTTCTCTTACGATGTTTCCGACCTGCAATTCGCCGGCGGACAGGTGGAAATCGCAGACGCGCTTTTCCAGCCGCGCTCGATCGTGCTCGCGGCAGGCGAGGGCAACGCCGAACTCATGCGAAAGGCAGGGATCCGCGGCGACCTCATGCAGCGCCGGCCGCTTAAGATGCTGCTCCTCAGAGGCACGACTCTACCGGTGCTGTTTGGCCATTGCATCTTGCGCGGCAAGACACAGCTTACAATCACGACGCCGACTCAGGGCATCTGGCAGGTCGGGGGCGAGATTGCGGAGCAATTGGCACACCAGGAAAACTTGGAAACCGGGCGACAAGCAGCCATGAAAGAACTCCGGCGTTGCCTACCCGGGCTGGATTTCTCGGGCGTCGAGATCGCCATTTACCCGGCTACTCGGGCAGAAGCAAGAACTGCGGAACAAAAGCGCCCAAGTGGTGTTCACGTCTCGGGCGTCGCTCCCGGAATGGTTGTTGGCTGGCCCACCAAGCTCTCGATGGCACCGATTCTGGCGGAAGAAGTTTTCGCCCTGGTGCACGCGGAACTCAAACAACCCGGGGATTACGAGGAGCCATTGGTACCATGGCCGACGCCCTCTGTGGCGCGATATCCCTGGGAGGAGGTCGAATGGTTTCCCGCCCGCTAGGCCAAACGGGATTGATCGTAAGCCGCATCGGTCTTGGAACAACCAAACTGGGGAGAAACACCGACGTGAAGTATCCCAAAGCTTTTGCGCTCCCCTCGGACAAACAGGTCGACGAGCTGCTCGAAACTGCTTTAAGATCAGGGGTGAATTTGATCGACACTGCGCCAGCCTATGGTGCAAGCGAGGCGCGACTGGGAGCCTTCGTCGGGAGCCACCGCGACCGTTTCGTCTTGAGCACCAAATGCGGCGAACAGTACCGCAACGGTAGTTCGGTTTATGATTTTTCCGCGGGCACGATCACGGCTTCAGTGGAGGCAAGCCTCCGGCATCTCAATGTCGATCATGTTGACATCCTATTGTTACACTCCGACGGGCGGGACATTGAGATTCTAACCCAGACCGACGCGCTCGAAGCGCTCGGCCGTCTGAAACAAAGCGGTAAGACAAGGGCAATAGGTATCTCCGCAAAGACTCAGGGTGGAATCCGCGAAGCTTGCCGAACGCTTGATGTGATCATGGCTCCGTTCAGCCAGAAAGATCCGAGCCTAGCGGCAGCCCTGCGGCAAGCGCATGAAGCTGGTCTTGGCGTCCTCGCCATCAAAGGACTCTCCAGCGGTTACCTCGAAGCACGCCCCGCCGTCGAGTTTGTACTCCGCCAGGAATTTATCGATGCGCTCATTTTGGGAACGACCGATCCAGTACACCTCAGCGAAGCGGTTTCAATAGCGGAAACCATAACTATTGCCAGCTAACTAAACTGGGCTTGAGCGCTCCCAGCCACAACCCAGCTTGGAATTTGCTCACGGCCAAATCCTTCTTATAGCTTTTCCTTGGAACGTGAAAAGAATCTGACCTTTACCTGTACTTTCGTTTCCGTTAGATTCATTTCACCTCTCACGGGTTATGCGATGCTCATAACGCTCACCACCGATTTCGGCTACACAGACCCTTTTGTGGGGATCATGAAAGGCGTCATCTGTGGAATTAATCCGCAGGCTCGCATAGTGGACCTGAGTCACGGTATACCTGCGCAGAACATCATGGCTGCCGCTCTGGTCTTACGCCAGTCGGCACAATACTTTCCACGTGGCACCATCCATGTCGCGGTGGTGGACCCCGGAGTGGGCAGTGCCCGCCGGCCTTTGCTTGTGGAGCACGACGGAAGCTATTTCATAGGGCCAGACAAAGGAGTGTTGAGTCTTGTCATGAAAGCAAAGAGGCCTACACGCATCGTTCATCTATCGAATCCGGGTTACCAACTGCGGCCCACCAGCGCGACCTTTCACGGACGAGATATCTTCGCCCCAACGGCTGCCTATCTTTCACGCGGCACTGCGCCAGAGGCTTTTGGCGAAACCACCGACGATTTCGCTAAACTGATCTGGCCCACGGTTCTCAAAACCGAGACGACCATAAGAGGCGAGATTGTGTACATCGACGGTTTCGGTAATCTGTTTACGAATATCGGCGCGGATGATCTAAAAGAGCTATCTGGACACAGACTCAGGATCACGCTTCGCGATCTCTCAATTCTCGGCCTAGCGGCAAATTACGCCGCGGTTGAACCAGACAAGTATGTTGCGTTAATCAACAGCTGGGGACTATTGGAGATTGCCATTTGCAAGGGGAGTGCACAGAAACATAGCGGCGCCATCATCGGTGACAAAGTGCAGGTCACTCAGGTTCCGTAAGAACGTCGGCACTCCAAACGGAGGTCATTCATGAGCGATCGATTAACCTGGGATCAGTATTTTATGACCATAACGCAGCAGGTGGCGGAACGTTCCACCTGTACCCGCGCCAAGGTTGGGGCGGTTATCGTTCGGGATAAGAATATCCTCGCCACAGGCTACAACGGCGCGCCGGCTGGTATGCCTCACTGCACGGACGTTGGTTGTCTCATCTATCAATCCAAAACCCCCAACGGGGAGACTGAGGAAAACTGCTTCAGAACCATCCACGCGGAGATGAATGCCATTGCCCAAGCCGCAAAGAACGGCTCAAGCATAAAAGATGCGGCAAT
>JAHKKJ010000795.1 GCA_020027655.1 Deltaproteobacteria bacterium
TGTCCAGATGTTCATTAGCCGACGGAGCCGCTACCTGATATCGTTCATACTCTGCGCGCTCTTGTTCGCACCGTCTTCAATCGTCCTCGCGCAAGACATCGAAGCCAAAGAGTATCGACAGAGTGAAGCCGTTAAACAGCGCTATCCTGACCCAGCTGTTGCCCTCTCCTTGACAAGATCAGCGTATTGATTGTTCCGCGTTGCAATCCCGACGGCGCCCATTATTTCACGCGCGACACGCCGCGCCGGATCGACATCAATCGGGACCACACGCGCTGGATCCAAAAATTCGGCTTGCTGCAGTTTTGGGATCTGATGATTTATGCCACGAATCCTAATGTACCATCCGCATTGACCGAGACCGCGGAGAAATTGTTTCGCCGGCCTCTCATCGCCGACATAGAGCGCTCCGGCTACTCGCATTTCTGGTACTACACGACGTCCTACAAACTCCAGGACAAACGCGTATCCATGGGAGGCACGGCGCCCGACATTGGGCGCAACACGTCCGGGCTGCAAAACGCGATCTCCTTTCTTGTCGAGAGTCGCGGCGTCGGCATCGGTAGGGAAAGCTACGGTCGGCGCGTGCACACCCACTACACTGCGATAACGAGCATCCTGCGCAGTACCGTGGAGCATGGCAACGAGGTTATGCGCGTGGCGCGTGAAACGCGCGCTGGCGTAACGAGGCGAGGTCTTACCCTTGGGTCTGGCAACGACGTGGTCGTCACGACCCGCAGCCGCATGGCCAAGCAGAAGCTCACGATGATCGAGCCCACTTCGGGAACCCCGACAGAGATCGAAGTAGACTGGGAGGATACCCTCGCTGCCCAACCTGATTTGGTCCGCCGCCGCCCCTACGCTTATCTGATGCGACCCTCGTTCGCAGACGTGGCGCGACGCCTTACGTATTCAGGAATCGAAGCAAAGCAGTTGCGCAAACCCGTAACCCTTGAGGTCGAGAGCTACCAGGTTCTTGACCGTCGTGCCGGAGCGACTTTTGTGGAAAGCCATATCCGCAATACGGTAACGACTGAGGTCGAATTGAAAAAGATGATCTTTCCCGCCGGCACTTTCGTCTTCCCGATGGCGCAAACTGGCGCCAACTTCCTCGCTGTAGCACTGGAGCCCGAGTCGCCTTCGAGTTTTGTTTCCGCCGGGTTCCTCCCAGTCGATAAGAAGGGCACACATCCTTCTATCGGCGCGCCCAGCGAGGTCCCGATTTATCGACTCATGGAGCCCTTGTTCCTGGATGTAGCTCCGGTGGATGCGAGATAGGCAGGATTAGGGCTGGCCGTACTTTCGATAAATCATGTCTGTTTTGGCGGCCATAATGAAATCATTTTTGTGCAGGTTGCGGATCTTGTGGGTCCACCAGGTGACCGCGACCTTGCCCCACTCGGTGGTCAGGCGAGGATGATGACCTTCTTTTTCGGCCTCTTCGCCGACCGCATCGGTGAAGGCGATGGCGTCTTTGAAGTTCTTGAACTTGAACGGCCGATCCAACTTGGGAATGCCGTCTTCAGTGATAATCTGCCACTCGGGTATCTGCGGTTGTAATCCCTTGATCTCTTCCGCAGTCACCGACGGCGCTCCGACTCGGCAGGCCTCGCATTTTTGTTCGGTTAGTTCTTCCATATCTCTATTCCTCCGCTACTTGAACGACTGCAATTTACAATTGCGACATCACTTCCCGGGCAAACCGTTCCATCGATTCCTTAACCAGAGGGTGCGGCACGCTGCCGATATTGTGCCAGGTGAGAAAATGTGTCGCGCCGGTCTTTTCCACGAGTTCCCGTAATTTTTCCAAGGCGAAGCTCGAATCGCCAACCACGGCATGCTGGCCACAGACGGTTTCGTAGGTGACGGGCAGGCCGGCACCGCTCCTGCCGAGGCGCACTGGCAATTCCACGCCACGGCGAGTCAACCAGTCGATATAGTCACTGCGCATATCGGCGATCGTCTTGAAGTAGCTCATGATCCCCTCTTCAGCGCGCGCTTTGGCCTCGGCCGTGGTCTTAGCCAGATGCATTGGAACTAGCAAGCCCAACTCTTTTTCATTTCGATCATATCCGTGCTTTTGCAATCCCATCCAATAAACGTCGGCGAACTCCGTCACCTGCGCAGGCGTTCGAGTGTGGATGGGAAGTAGTAAATTGACGCCAAGGCGGGCGCCGACTTCCACGCCCTCCAAAGAACTCGTCGCCATATAAAATGGCGGCAGAGGGTGCTGCACCGGTTTGGGATTCACGACGACTTGGGGAATCTGAAAGAACTTGCCTTCAAAGGTAAGAGTTTCTTCCGTCCATGCCTTACGGATAATCGTGAGGCTTTCCTCCATGACTTCGTGGGTCTGCTTGTGATCGACGTCAAAACATTCATAGACGCGGCTGTGAGGATGACCGCCGCCGGCAGCAAAATCCATACGCCCGTGGCTCAGCAGATCGAGCATCGCCGCCTGTTCCGCAAGGTGCACCGGGTGGTGAACCGGTAATGTATTGACAGCGACTCCGAGTCGTAGTTGCCGCGTTCTTTGCGCGGTGGCCCCGAGCACTACGTAAGGGGCAGAAAGAAGCGAAAATTTTGGTTGGCAGTGGATCTCTGCGATCCAAAAGCCGTGGAAGCCGAGACCGTCGGCCAGCTCTGCTTGATCGAGGAATTCGCCCAGCCGACTTTGCGGTGAGGAACCCGCTGGACATTGAATTTCAGTAAAGA
>JAHKKJ010000204.1 GCA_020027655.1 Deltaproteobacteria bacterium
CGGTGGACAACGATCAAGAACAGTTTCGTTTGATGGAAGCTGCCGGCGCCAGAAAGGCCGGAGCGATTAATTTGGGCACTGCTTATTACGAAGACAAATTCGTCGGTCCCGAGGACATCATCATCGATATCGGCCACTGGCAGGGAGCAGCGCCGGTCGATAAATAAATTCGGTTCAACGTTCAAGGTTCAAGGTTCAAAGTTCAATGACGGGTATCTAGGCTTTAACCTTGAACATTGAACTTTGAACTTCTTTCATCGGATCATCAATCGTTCGGCCTTACCGGAATAGTTGATGAAAACGGTTTTGAGCTCGGTGAAGAAGTTGAGCCCTTCCTCGGCCATTTCACGCTCGCCGACGCCTGTGGCTTTCGTTCCACCGAAGGGCAGCTGCGCTTCACCGCCGATGGTCGGCTCGTTAACATGGACCATGCCGGTCTCGACCTCTTCGACGAAATTCATAATCGTATCGACATTCTCAGTGAAGATGGACGTCGTGAGGCCATATTCCACGCCATTGGCGAATTGGAGCGCTTCCTCGAGACTCTTGGCCGTCGTGATGGACAATACGGGACCGAAGATCTCCTCTTTGAAGATGCGCATATGGGGCCCCACGTTGTCGAAAATCGTCGGCTCAACGAAATAGCCTTTGCCGAGATGTTCGGGCGTCTTGCCGCCGATCACGAGTCTTGCGCCTTCCTCTCCTCCGATCCTAAGATAGTCGAGGTCGGTCTTCCATTGTTTTTCGTCCACGGCCGGTCCCATGTCGACGGTTTCATCCAGTCCCGAGCCAATCTTGATTTTCTGTGCTCCTTCAACCAGCCGCTCTAATAACTTGTCCTTGACAGACGGCGCCGCAATCACCCGGGACGTCGCCGTGCAGCGTTGACCGGTGGAGCCGAAGGCGCCGCCATGAATGGCAATAGCGGCTTTGTCGAGATCTGCGTCCGCCATGACAATAACGGCATTCTTACCGCCCATTTCGCACGTGACTTTAGCGCCGCGCAGAGCGGCCTTCGCATAAAGCGCGCCGCCGACTTCGTTGGAGCCGGTGAAGGAGATGGCTCGAAGCGCCGGGGAGTTGACCAGCGCTTCGCCGACAACCGAGCCGGAGCCGACAAGCATGTTAAATACCCCGGCCGGCAAACCTGCTTCTTCGTAGATTGCAGTGAGTAAAGTCGCTGTCGCCGGGGTCAGTTCCGCGGGCTTGAAGATGACGGTATTCCCGGCAACCAGTGCAGGCGCTGACTTCCAGACGGGGATGGCCCAGGGAAAATTCCATGGTGCAATCAAGCCGACAACACCCAGCGGCCGGCGGATCGTATAGGTGAATGTATCGCGAGCCTCGGAAGGGAGCGTCTTACCATGCATCCGAAAGCCCTCGCCGGCATAAAACTCCAGCAGCGAGATGCCCTTCATGACTTCGCCTTTGGCTTCTTTGAGGACTTTACCCTCCTCGCGCGTGAGCGTGCGGGCAATCTCGTCGGCCCGCTGGCGCGCGATGTCTGCAGCACGCCAGAGTACGCGCCCCCGCTCCGGGCCTGGTGTCTTCTTCCAAGCTCTGAATGACGCTTGCGCAGCGTCGATGGAGCGTTGGACGTCTTCGGCGGTCGCAGCAGGAAACTCAGCGATCACGTCGCCGGTATCCGCGGGATTGATGTTGCGGACGAGCCGTTGGGATTTTGGATGAAACCATTTGCCGTTGATATAAGAACCGGTGTGCATGGTTACCTCGCTAAAAGGACCTCCGGCCCAGCTCGCGCAATAGTTTATTCCATTGCTCATCGAGTTTTTCATACTGTTCCGTTGTCAGTCCCTGTTCTGGATACCAGCGCTTGAAACCGTAGTCCTTCGTCGGACTTCCGTACTCATATTGCTCGAGAACTTTCTGCCCGCCTTCACCCAAAATAAAATCCGCCATGAGGAGAGCCGCATGCGGGTGTGGGGCATGAGCCGAAACCGCCGTCGATCCGGAGTTGGTCGGAACCACGTCCATCGGAACCCATTCAATCGGGGCACCGGCTTTAAGCGATACTTCGACGTGATTGCGGAAAATCGTCGGTGATACTCCAATCTCTCCGGGAATAACCATGTCAAGCAGAGCTCGGCCCGAGACATTATGGACAGCGGGATTCTGCGTTTTGAGTTTTTTGATATATTCTTCGCCCTTCAGTTTCAGCATCGTTCCTACCACGGTCACACCGGTATCGCTGCCGGCGAAACCGATCTTGTCTTTGAGCTCGGGACGCAACAGCCCGTCGTAATTTTTGGGCGCCAAACTCGCTGGAATGGAGTTTTTGTTGTAGCCGAGACCAATGTGGGACTCGCGATCGATGGACCAGTAGAACAGCCCCTTCGGCCCTTTTTCTTTTACACTATCCGGATACTTCGCCTGGGTCGGAAAATAGTAAGGCGTTATCAATTTGTTGTCGCGAAGAAGTTTCACGAGCGGAATGGTGCTCTCAAGCGTATCGAAGATGTGTCGTTTTGCTTGGGTTTCCGCCAGGATCCTCGCCCCGAGCTCGTGACGCGTCCCGCGATACGCCTCCACTTTGACGCCAGGATACTTAGCTTCAAAAGCTGCAGCGAGTTCTTTATACGAGCCGCCCGCCAGCGAGGTGTACCAGGTAATCTTGCCTTCGGTTTTGGCTCCGGCGTATAGAACCTGCTCGCGGTCGGGCTTGTTATAGGCTGCTAAATCCTCGAGCTTCGCTGGCTTGCCGCTCTGGGCCCATGCGGACATAGGTGGGTTGAAGATTAAAACGGCGATTATTGTCCACAGTTTCATCGTGTGCCTCCATCGAGAAATTGTCGTTTGGCTTGATCAGTACCCTTGTTCGGTCAGCTGATAGTAGAAGAGCCTGAAAAACTGTTTCAATCTTTCCGGCCGCTTGTAATGGGCGAACTCCTGCGGCACTTTAAACTCCTTTTCAATTTGTTCCAGGCTCTTGCCGGCTTGCATCATCTTCCCGATTTCGTCTCTCATAATAACAAAGTAGCGCTTTTGCTCTTCGAGGTCCTTAACGCCTCTACCGATGTGCACGGGCCCATGACCGGGAATGTAAGTATCGACCGGAAGGTTGCGCGCCATGATGCTATCGAGGATTCGGATCCAACCTCTGACGTTGGAAAAGAAGACGCCGGCCGACTCGCCTTGCCCGGGATGAATCTCCGTGTTGAGGAGATCTCCCATGAGCATGACCCGTTTTTGAGGAATGTAGACCGTCAGATCCCCGGTGCTGTGACCCCTGCCTTCCCCTGTTATCTGAAAGGTGAGCCCGCCGAAATAGAGATTCATAGTTCCGTCAAACCCGATATCAGGCCGCACGAGATGCCCTTTTTTGTAAGCCGCATAGCGCGGGTCATTGGAATTCTTCCGCTCGTTGAAGTTTTCTCCCTCTTGCATGAACATGTCCTGTACCTGGTTCTTGGTCGCGATGTAGGTCGGCTTGTCCTCGCGGAAGTGCCACGCTCCGGATGCATGGTCCCCGGCGCTGTGCGAAGAGATGAGATACTTGATCTTTTTGTCCGTCAGTTTTTGGATCCCCGCCAGCGTTTGATCTGCATTGTCGATGTGAAAATCAAAAACGACCACGCCCTCATCCGTGATGATCACCGTCGAGTTGCCGGAACCCTGGGAATGCTCGAACATGTAAACGCCGTCGGCAACCTTCACAGGAGTCATCTTTACCGGCGCACTTGCCGCATGTGAACGCCAAGAGAACGCGAACGTCAATGCGATTACCAAGACTATGGACATAAGACTACTCTTTTTGATTGGCGTTATCAGCATAGCTTCCGAAAGTCACTCTTGCTTGCTTATCTAACTTGCGACGATCCCTAAAGCCTTTGCCATCTCCATTGTTCTACGCGCGCGCTCGACAATCGGTCTGTCGATAAGCTGGCCGCCGAAGGCTATGGAACCATCCCCTCGTGCATTGGCCTCTTCGAATGCCTGGATGACTCTTTGGGCGTAGTCGATTTCCTCGGCTGTCGGGCTGAACATCTGATTGATGGGGTCGATCTGCGACGGGTGAATCAAAGACATGGCCGAGAAGCCGAGACGACGTGATTGTCGCCCATAACCGGCGAGCCCTTCCGTGTCTTTGAGATCGACCCAGACTCCATCCACCGCCTGAACGTGAGCCGAAGCGGCAGCGATGACCATGGCGGAGCGAGCGTAGAGCAAGTCGCGCGCTTCGCCCTCGCGGGAAGTTGGCAGTCCCAGCTCACGGCTAAAATCTTCCGCGCCAAACATCAAGCCGCAGACGCGCGCCGAACGAGCAGCGATGGCGGGCGCGTTCAGCAAACCTCGGGGGCTTTCGATAGCGACGAGTAGCTTGACCCTGCCTGCCAGCATCTTTTGTTGCCGTTCGCGCTGGGTGAGAATGGCGTCGACTTTCATCACTTCCTCTGGCGTTTCAACTTTGGGCAGAACCAAGCCTTCGAGTCCGGGCCGAACCACGGAGTCAATATCAGCATCCATGCGCGCGTGGCCGATGGCGTTGATGCGCACAAAGCGCGCCGGTGAGTTCGGCGCCTTCGGACGATCCAAGGCCTCCCCGATAAGCTGCCGCGCGGTATCTTTCTCGCTGGGTGCGACGCCGTCTTCGATGTCCAGCATAATGGCGTCCGTGTTAAGCCCAAGGGCCTTGTCGATCATTTTTTGCCTGTGACCAGGGACGAACATCCAGGATCGCTTTAAGTCCATTGTTTTTTTCTCCTCGCTGGTTTCATTACCTGAAGCACAAGAAAATGTCTATGTTTCCAACTTTCGTCGCCGAACCGGTTGCGGTCAGGAAATTTTTAGAGAATAAAAGAACGAATGTGAAAATGAGCACCTTGAAACCTTTGGTGCCCATCGTTGCGATCACTCTACAAAGTAATTCTGCAACGACGATCATCCCGCCGTTTCTTAATGACAATCCTCGCGGTCTATGTTTTGTCGGGGTTAATGCGCGCCATCGTCATCGTGGCCAATGCTGTAGGATTGGTGCAGGACGTGGATAAACAAGGTCCAGCGCGGTCTGGCCTCGGGGATTTATAACGCCGCCGGCGATTTGGCCAATATCTTGGGTCCCTCCATCGGCGTATTGATTGCCTAGGCCACCAGCATCGGCGGCGTCTTCGTCATCGGCTCCCTGGGGTTCACCGGTTTTGGTCAAGTTCGCGCAGCAACGCTAATCAGTTCCATCAGTCTTGCTCAATCTCAGTGGGTTGGATTTCCCGCAGCATGCTACTTAGAATTTGCTTCGTTACCGAAGCCCGTCATTCCCGCATGTTTTTAGCGGGAATCCAGGAGATGTTCGGACTGGACCCCCGCTAGAGACATGCGGGGGACAGCTGAGTAAATGGTTCTCGATCGTTCTGATACCCTGCAGCTTGCTGCGGGGTGGTGCGTCTCGACACGCGAAACCCGGAACTCGAAACTGCGACAGCGCAGGCTGTACCTAGTACGACTTTGGCATACCCAGCACATGCTGTCCCAAGTAGGCCAAGACCAAATTGTTGCTGACCGGCGCGACGGTGAGGAGGCGGGTCTCGCGAAATTTCCGTTCCACATCGTACTCCACCGCAAAACCATAGCCACCGTGGGTCGTCAGACAAGCGTTGGCCGCTTCCCATGCCGCTTCCGAGGCGAGCAGTTTTGCCATGTTGGCTTCAGCACCGCATTTCTCTTTGCGGTCAAATTTTGTCGCCGCCTGGTAACGCACTAGATCGGCGGCTTCGACGTTGGCGTAGGCTTTGGCGATGGGGAATTGAATTCCCTGGTTCGAGCCGATGGGCCGGCCAAAGACAATGCGCTCGGAAGCGTATTTCGCGGCCCGTTCGATAAACCAGCGCCCGTCGCCGATGGCTTCGGCTGCCACGAGAATCCTTTCGGCGTTCCAGCCGTCGATGATATAGCGAAAGCCCATTCCTTCCTCACCAATCAAATTCTCAGCTGGAACTTCAACTCCGTCAAAAAAGAGCGAGTTGGTGTGATGATTGATCATGAGATCCAACGGTTTCACTTCAAGTTTTCCTTTAGCTTCTCTTAGATCGACGATGAACACGGAAAGACCTTTGGTTTTGTCTTTCAATTCATCGTAGGGCGTGGTGCGCGCCAGCAGCAACATCAGGTCCGATTGCAGCACGCGAGAAATAAAAATCTTCTGGCCGTTAATTAAGTAACGATTCCCTTTTCGCGTGGCCGTCGTTTGGATGCGCGTTGATTCCGATCCGGCATTGGGCTCGGTGACGCCGAAAGCTTGCAGTCGGAGCTCCCCGCTGGCGATCTTCGGCAGATAGCGCCGCTTTTGCTCGTCATTACCGTGCCGAAGGAGCGTTCCCATGGTGTACATCTGGGCGTGACATACCGTGGCAACGCCGCCGGAATGGTTGATCTCTTCCAAAATGATGCTTGCTTCGGTGATGCCCAGGCCGGTGCCGCCGTATTCCTCGGGTATCAGAGCCGCCAGCCAACCGAGTTCGGAAAGTTTGCGCACGAAGGCTTCCGGATAATCTTTCTTGCTGTCGATTTCCCGCCAGTAAGCGTCGGGGAACTCCTTACAGACTTTTTTTATCTCTTCGCGGATCTGCAGCTGTTCCTGCGTCAGGTTGAAATCCATTACCGCCTCCTATATTTAGCCCCTAGCAGGCTG
>JAHKKJ010000796.1 GCA_020027655.1 Deltaproteobacteria bacterium
TGTTATGACGAACTCTCCTTCCCCTGCGCTGCCGGCGTTAATGTTAGAGTCGGCAACGATTTTAATGCTGATTTCATTTAGGCGCTCCGGATGATTCGTTGCTCGAACCAGGGGAATCATGATCCTCTGAAGCCGCTTTAAGTCGCGCTCGCCGGCTGGTTGCCGACCGTGGTCTCGATCTTTCCGAGCATGGGCCTGCCCAGCCGTCCCTTCAAATGCCGCACTAGCGTAAAGACTCAAAAACGAGGAAAGCACTGCCCCTATAGTAGCTATCTTAAATTTTCTAACGGACATTTTTCTTCGAGTCTTAACGCAAAGTGGGTGCCAGCCGAGATTGTGCTGGAAAAGGGCCGGAATCGAAACGAGATAAGACTGGTAAGCACGGAGGACTTAGCCGGCACGGGAAAAAATTACACGGCCTTGGAGACAAGCTCTCCTTTTTCGCTGCTCAGATCACAGAGCCCGGAATGACATTCCAGCCTGCTAGCTCGGTTTGGCTTTAGACTGAGCCAGGGCCAAAAGTTCTTCCATTGGCATTTCGGAAGCCAGGATACAGATAACTTCCCCTTCACGGTGTAAAACCGCATTGACTCCGCCGCTAGAGAAGGCATAGAAGTTCATCTTCTTAGAGGCGTCAAAGAACCTGGCGGCGTTGGGCGGCGCATCTGCTTCTGACCCGAGAAAAGTGTAGCAGAAGATGGTCCCGCCTTTGCCCTGGTAGATCGCGACGAGGATCTTGCGACCGTCAATCTCTCGGACTAAGCCTGCCACAGGCCGTAGATCCATTGCCGTGAGATCGTAGCCCATGGGGTGGAAGTGCCCGCCCACCGCGCGGGTCAACTGTTCGACGATTTCATTGCTGTTTTCCGTCCCACGCACGGGAAGTTCGCCCCGGAGAAAGAGATCGTAAGTTTCGAGGGCGGCGATAGCAATGGGCTCGCTTTTTGATTTAAGCAAGACAAACGTCGGGAGAGCGATGGCCAGGAGCAGGGCGACGGCGACAGCAGGACGGGCAAGATGCGGGATCGGCCAAACGTAATCTTGCCATCGTGCCACGGGTCGGCTTTTTCCAGGGAAGATGCGCGGGTCCGAAAGAATCCTATCCCTGAGTTCGCTGGGCGCGCGTATACCCTGGCCAGCCCCTCGGATCGCTTGCTTGAGCACCCGCTCCTCTTCCAGAGCAAACCGGCAGCGGGCGCACTCCTTAAGATGCGCTTCCAATGAGGACCGCTCGGGGTCAAGCGCCTCGTGATCGACCAGCGCGGTGATAAGTTCTTGTGCTTCGTCGCAGGTCATTTTCGCTTGGATCTTTCTTGTTCGCTGCCTATGTAAGGCCTAAGGTATTGCTGCATCAGTTTTCTGCCGCGAGAAAGCCGCGAGCGAATGGTACCTATCGGACATGACAGGATTTCCGCGGCTTCGTCGTATGAGAAATCGCCCATATCGACCAAAAGGATGGGAGCGCGAAACTCTTCGGGGATTCTTCTCAGGCCATGGGTGATTTGGGTACTTAGTTCTCTCTGCAGGACATAGCTTTCCGGTCCGGGATTCTCCGCCGGCAGGCGTTCCCAATAGTCGGATTCTTGCTCCGTTACGTCTTCTGCTGAGATCCATCGTTTCCTTTGGTGGTAGCGATCAAAGAAAAGATTATGCAAAATCTTTGTCAGCCACGCTTTCATGTTGGTTCCCGGATTGAACTGGTCACAAGCCGCAAGGGCACGGACAAACGTCTCTTGGACGAGTTCTTGGGCTTCGTCTTGGTGCTTAGCCAGATGGAATCCGACACGATACAAATGATCGAGATGAACCATGGCTTCACGCGCAAAAGCGTCCTGCTCGGCGCCTGCTGCTTTTCGCTCCCCGGCCACGCGGGCATTCTAACCAATAGAAGAGGTTCTGTCTAAACAACATAACGTTTTGCTAGGTCGCTGAGTTCCCGATGATGTTGAGCAAAGGGACCGACGACCCTGGTTGTATCGTTAGGTCGGGAACCTTTTGTTGTTCACCGTCGTTATATAACCGTGAAGTGACCTCGACTGAAGGCAGAAGTTTGCCGGGCGGCTGAGGATTGTTGTGGTTCTCTCATTCGTCGGAGTCGTGTTTTCGGCCGCAGACGGGGGAAGCCACAATCCGCTAGCGCGGGCTATGCATGGACCGAGGAAAAAGACGCCGAGCGGAACTTGTTTGTAACCAACAACGTTTTACAATCATCTAATATAGAGGGGCGCTCGCGTACGCCAAATTTTTGGCTTGCGCCGTAATTTCGAAGGTGATCTTCTTAGAATCGTTAGCTTAGAACGGATTTGAGGGAGGCTGCATGGACCGGCAAGCTGTCATCGGAGCCAATGGAGAGGGCCATAATCCGAATGGGACCGACTGCGAGGCTGCCGTGTTGCAGCGCTACGGCAACGCGGCGCGGGAAGTGGAAGCCTGCCTGTGTCTGCCGGTGAATTATGACCAATCTCTCCTGAGAGTCATTCCTGGCGAAATCATTGAAAAAGATTACGGCTGCGGCGATCCGTCGCGATATATCCGCGAAGGCGAGACAGTTCTTGATTTGGGTTCCGGCAGCGGCAAAGCTTGTTACATCATTTCCCAAATCGTCGGCGCCAGGGGCCGGGTCATCGGTATAGACTTCAATCCGCCGATGGTGGAGTTGGCACGGAAATATCAAAAGTCCATCGGCGACAAGCTTGGATATCACAACGTTGAGTTCCGTCGAGGCAAAATTCAAGATCTGAAAACCAACCTCGAACTCGTAGACCAGTACTTGGAAGAACAGCCGGTGCGATCGGTGGCTGATCTGAGCCGATTAGAAGAATTTGAGAGCAAGATCCGGCACGAACTGCCGTTGGTGGCGGACGAGTCGATTGACGTGATTGTTTCTAACTGTGTCTTGAACCTGGTGCGGCCGGAAGACAAGAAGGTTTTGTTCGCGGAGATGTACCGGGTGCTCAAGCGCGGTGGACGGGTCGCCATCTCCGACATCGTCAGCGACGAACCGGTGCCCGAGCATCTCGCAAAAGACCCCAACCTTTGGA
>JAHKKJ010000205.1 GCA_020027655.1 Deltaproteobacteria bacterium
AGACGATTCCTGACGATCTTTTCGCAGCCACCATGCGATCCACCGCGGACCTCGCCTTGGGAGACCAAGTCGTTGCCGTGGGCTTTCCGTTCGGCATCGGCCCTTCGGTGACGGCGGGAGTGGTGTCCGGTTTGCGGCGCGAATTTCGCTCCCCGGAGGGGAAGCGCGTGCTAACGAACCTCATCCAGTTCGACGCCGCGGTTAATCCAGGAAACTCCGGCGGGCCGCTAGTGACTCTGGATGGTGCGGTCGTTGGTATCGTCACCGGCATTTTGAACCCTACAGATCAGCGTTTCTTCGTGGGTATTGGGTTTGCGGTTCCCATCGAGAATGCAGCAGCAGCCGCGGGAGTGCCTCCTTTTTAGTTCGATAACAGAACCAGAACCTCGCAAGCACATCAAGCACATATGGACAACAGAGAAACAAGCCGCAGCGAAATTGCTTCACTCATGGAGCGCATCCTCTACGAGGTGAAGAAGGTCATCGTCGGCCAGGATCATTTCTTGGAGCGTGTACTGGTGGCCGTCCTGGCGCAGGGACACCTGCTCGTCGAGGGTGTCCCGGGGCTCGCCAAGACCCTTACCGTCAAGACCCTCGCCAGAACCATTCGCGGGTCGTTCAGGAGAATTCAGTTCACGCCGGATCTCGTCCCGGCGGATCTGGTGGGAACGCGTATCTACAACCAAAAGACCGGCGACTTTGCCACCTCGTTGGGCCCCGTCTTCACCAATCTCCTTCTTGCCGATGAGATCAACCGGGCGCCGGCGAAAGTGCAAAGCGCGTTGCTCGAGGTGATGCAGGAACGCCAGGTCACGATCGCCGGGGAGAGCCACCGGGTCCCCGAGCCGTTCCTGGTAATGGCCACGCAAAATCCTATCGAAACGGAGGGAACCTACCCGCTGCCCGAGGCACAGGTGGACCGATTCATGATGAAGGTGCTCGTCGGGTATCCAACCGAGGACGAGGAGTTCGTCATCGTCGACAGGGTCACCGGCATTCCGAACGATGTCGTCCCCATGGCCACGACCGAGCAACTGAGCGCGCTTCAGAGCGAGTGCCGAAGCGTATATGTGGATCCGGCGCTCAAGCAATACGCGGTACGGCTCGCCTCCGCGACGCGGGATCCGGATCGCTACGGTGTCGCCGGCCTGGCCAAGTACGTGTCATTTGGCGCGAGCCCTCGCGCCTCGATCAATCTCATCGAGGGCGCGCGTGCACTGGGGTTCCTGCGCGGCCGCACCTACGTCTTGCCCGAGGACGTGAGGGATCTGGTGCCCGATGTATTCCGGCATCGGCTCGTGCTGACCTATGAGGCCCTCGCCGAGGGGATGACGGCGGATCAGCTGATCCATCGGATCATGCAGCACATATCGGCTCCCGATAAGCCGCTGGAGACCCATGTCAAAGTCGCAGCCAGTTCCTAACAGATTGGCGGTTTCGAGTTTAGAGTTTCGAGTTTCGCGTTTAACCCGAGACTCGGAACCCGAGACCCGAAACCGCGAAAGTGTCTTCGGGGCTGAAAACATATTGCGGCGATTGGAGTGGACCGTGATTCGTCGCCTGGACGGGCTGCTTCATGGCGATTACCAAACTTTGTTTCGCGGTTTCGGGCTGGATCTGGCCGATCTGCGCGAATACCAATATCACGATGATGTCCGTTACATCGACTGGAACGTCACCGCGCGTCTGGTGACGCCCTATGTCAGAGTCTACAATGAAGATCGAGAAGTTACAGCGTGGTTTCTGCTGGACTTAAGCCCGTCCGTGGATTTCGGCTCCCACGTGAAGAAGCGGTCGGTGTCCACCGAATTCATCACCCTGCTGGCGCGCCTCTTGACCCGTCACGGCAATCGCGTCGGGGCACTGTTCTATGGTGACAGCGTCGATACGGTGATTCCGGCGCGGAGCGGACGCCGCCACGTGCTCCACATTCTCCATAGGATACTTTCGCGGCCGGAAAGCTCCCGCTCGGCCGCGACGAATCTACGCGATTTTCTGCAGACCGCTTTTCGGGTCATGCGAAGACGATCCCTCGTTTTCGTCGTGTCCGATTTCATTAGTACGCCCGGCTGGGCCGAGCCGCTGGCCCACCTTGCGCAGCGCCATGAGATCGTGGCGGTGCGGCTCTACGATCCGTTGGAGATGGACTTGCCCGATCTGGGGCTGCTCGTGATGCGGGACGCCGAGACCGGAGAACAGTTATTCGTCGACACCCACGATCGGGCTTTCCGGAAGCGCTTCGCGGTAGTGGCTGAGCGACGCGAGAAGGAACTCCGGTCAGCGCTACGCCAAGCCGGCGTGGACGCGCTGGAGTTGTCCACAAACGATGATCTTGTCGATGCAATTCTGCGGTTCGCCGACCTGCGCAAGCGGCGCAGACAGTTGGCGGCGGGCGGAAGCCTGCCCCAGCACCTAAGAGGAAGGCATGACGTTTCTATGGCCTGAGATGCTCTGGCTGCTCCTGGTTGTGCCGGTACTCGTTGCCGCCTACTTCTTCCTGTTGCGCCGGAAAAAGGAGGCCGCGCTCAGGTATGCCAGCTTGAGCATGGTGAAGGAGGCGATGGGCACGGGCCAGAGATTTCGGCGTCACATTCCACCGCTACTTTTCCTGGTTGCGCTCATCGTCATGATCGTCGCGATTGCCCGGCCTGCCGCCGTTATCACCTTGCCATCCCAACACCAAACCATCATCCTCGCCATGGACGTCTCCGGCAGCATGCGCGCCATGGACGTGCAACCCAATCGAATTTCCGCGGCGCAGGCCGCTGCGAAGGCCTTTGTCGCCGAGCAGCCTTCAAACGTACGCATCGGAGTGGTGTCCTTCGCCGCAACGGCGGCGGTGGTGCAGACGCCCACCCAAAATCGCGAGGACATCGTTGCAGCGATCGATCGGTTCCAGCTGCAACGGGGCACCGCTATTGGCAGCGGCATCATCGTCTCCCTGGCGACGATCTTCCCGGAGGCAGGCATCGATGTGAGCTCGTTGATTTACGGGCGTGACGCGCCGCGCGGCGTCCCGCTCGATCAGGCTCGCAAAGCGGAAAAACCTGCGTTCACGCCGGTTCCGCCCGGCTCCTACACATCCGCCGCCATCATTTTGCTCACCGACGGCCAGCGGACCACGGGCCCCGACTCCATCGAGGCGGCCCGCATGGCCGCCGATCGCGGCATTCGCGTCTTCACTGTTGGAATCGGCACCACAAGCGGAGAGACCATCGGCTTTGAAGGCTGGTCCATGCGCGTGCGCCTCGATGAGGAGACACTCAAGGCCATCGCCAACATGACCCGCGGCGAGTATTTTTACGCCGGCAGCGCAACGGACCTGAAGAAGGTCTACCAGTCCCTGAACGCCAAGCTTGTGCTAGAGAAAAAGGACATGGAAATCAGCGCCTTGTTTTCCGCAGCGGCGGCCGTCATCGCGCTGGTTTCCGCGTTACTTTCACTCCTGTGGTTCAACCGGATCCTATAGCGCCGCCAAACTCCGCCGATCCTGCATCCGAGAATGAACCCGCCGCAAGCAGCGGGGTATCGAAAGAACTTAATAATAATTTTCCCCTAAAGTTGTCACCCCCGAATGTTGTTATCGGGGGTCCAGTCAGAGGTTCGCCTGGATTCCCGCTAAAAACATGCGGGAATGACAGACCAGAAGACTTGGGATCGCCATTACGCAGCAAGCTGCGGGGAATTAACCCGTATCGATTAAAGGTGAATTTGAGGACCAGTTTGCAGGCCTCATCGAGGCACAGGCCCATTGCCCGCGACCGGAGAGGCTCGTTCCTCGGTCACTCCGCTGTGAATAATCCAGGATAGGTTGTGCGCTTCTGGGCTCCAAGCACATGACTAGTCAGGACACCGATACACATTGCCGCTGAGAGTCACGTTCTTCCGATCTCGCACGTCGCCGGTCTGGCTATCCCGTTGAAACAGAAGGTAGACGACGTTGCCTCCGATATCGAACGCTTTGTTCTTAAGGTCGTTGCGAGCGCCTGTCTCGAGGTTCGCGTCCGATGTATAGCCTCCCGTGAAACGATTGCCCTGACTTCCAGTCACATCGCCCAAGAACTTGCATTCTCGCCCCGGCTCTGTGTTAGTTACCCGGACGCGTTCGGCCCCTGGTTTGACGCTGATGGCAGAGCACGCGGAGACCATGAAAACTACCGCAACCAGATGGGCGACTTTCATCTCGATTTCCTCGATTCTCTCTTCGACATGGTTGCCAAGACGCCCAACGACGGCGTCCAGCCGCGGCGCGGCGACCTCATATAGATTACTGCGGAATCGCTCTGCATGCCAGATCGCGTTCAACCCGCTTCTTTGGCGCCCTTCGTGTCTTTGCGCGAGTCTTACAAAGTCGTCGTGATCCTCGTTCCCAGCTCTATAGACGAGAGTATCCGCGAAATAACAGCTTGATTTTCTCTCCTCCAAGGAGCTCTGGTGATCGGGCGCCCTCCTCTTCAAAGCCAAGCCGGAGGAAGAAGGCCGATTTCTTTGGCAATCGATCGATTTCGGCGTAATATGAAGTTCAAGGAATAACCCAGGGATCTCCTGAGCGAAACGTGCGATATGCAGAGCCGATCCAAAATTTTGATCCTGTTGTTCACAGTCACTCTAGCACTGGGGGCACTAACTCTCTTGCACTCCAGCAACGATAACGACGTCGTACCTCGTCTTAGGTCGCTCTTTTCCAACCGCACGCTATACAATCTTAAGCATACCCTGACATTCATGACGGACGGGACTAGTCTCTGGTACGGCGGTATTTCTTTGTTCGCGATCATCATGATCGTACTTGTATTTAGGGCTGCTCGTCGTAACGATTCGCAGGGGCTTAGGGAACGGTTCACCGGACCGAAGGCTGCCAACGCGGAGGCAGCTAAGTTGCGACCGCGCGAGACGATATCGGCTAAGGCGGAGGTAAATAGCGCGCTGCGGGAGGAGCTTAAGGGAATGACGGACCTACTGCGGGAAAAGGACTCCACCATTACAGAGCTTGAGAACAGCTTGAGTGGGAAACAGCAGCTTCTGCAGAACCACAGCAAAGAGTTAGACGGGCTTAAGTCCAAAGTGAATGTTCTGACGGATCAACTAACCGATTTTAGATTAGCTAAGGAGCGAGCGGAGAGTCTCCTGCAGCAGGAGCTTAAGAAAACAAAAGTCCTGCTGGCAAAAGACTCCGTCATCACGGGGCTGGAGAACAACTTGACTGCGACACAAGAGCTTTTGCAGAGTCGGAGCCAAGAGTTAGACGCGCTCAAATCTAAAGTGAATACTCTGACGGATCAACTAACCGATTTGAGACTAGCTAAAGAGCGAGCGGAGAATGTCCTGCAACGGGAGCTTAAGAAAACAGAAGTCCTGCGGGCAAAAGACTCCGTCATTATGGAGCTGGAAGACGGCTTAAGTGGACAAGTCCATGCTCTGGAAAGTGAGCTAAGCGAGAAACAAGAGCTTTTGCAGACCCGAAGCAGAGAGCTGAAGGCGGCTAAGTCGAAAGTGAATACTCTGAGGGAACGATTAACCGCTTTGGGAACCGCTAAGAAGCAGACGGAGAATGTGCTGCAACAGCAGCTCAAGCAGAAAACCGAGCTTCTAGAAGCAAAAGACGCTGCCATGAAAGAACTGCAGGAAAGCTTAAGCGCACAAGTCTATGCTTTAGAAGGACAGCTGAAGGAAAAACAAAAGCTTTTAGAAGAGCGCGATACGGAGTCGGAGGTCCTCGGGTCTGAAACTAATGGCCTAACCGAATCAGGACCGGCAAGGAAGCGGGCGCAAAGTCTTCTGCTGCACGAGCTTCAGAATCGGACCGAGCTCCTGCAAGCAAAAGACGCCGTCGTCAAAGAATTACAGGAACGGTTGAATGCGACGAGCCATGCTTTAGAAAACGCGCGCAGTGAGTTGGAAACACCAATGAAGCAACGTGAAGCAGAACTACCTGACCAACTAAGCAAGAACGGGCCAGCAAAGGAGCAGGCGGAGGGCTTGCTGCGGCCGGATCGTAAGGGCATGAATTCCAAACTGCTCGAGTTGGGTGCTGCCAAAGCGCGGACTGCGCTTTCGCTACAGGCGGAGGAAGCAAAGCGCGCCTCGGAAGCAAATGACTCCGCCATGAAAGAACCAGGGGACCAGGGTATTTTGCTAGCTGACAAAGACAAGGAGAGCGACGATGGACGGAGTGAAGAACTTAACACGGAGACCACGAAAAGAGAACGGAACCAGCCGGGTCAGCGATAGGTCTTTACTAGAAAGAGTCGAGCTGCCGCAGTCCGGCGAATCGTCCAAAGATTGAGGCCGTTCAAAGCGTTCAGGCGAGCTCAAATCGATCGGATCCGTTGAATGGTTCCAGCATTCAAGTGTTCAAAGTGTTGCTCGGCTTTATAATTGTTTTTCCGGCCCCCTCAAATCATTGCGTCTCTAAGCCAAGGGCTCCTTGCCGTCGGGAACCGAAACGGCGAATGCGTTGAGCGTCATTGCGACCATCACGTAAAAGCCAATCGCGCTCACGAGCTCGACCATTGCCTGCTCTCCCAATATGGCCACGCCCCGTTTGTAGCTTTCCTCGGATAGCGATCGGTTGGTGTTGAGTTCCATCGTGATGTTATAGACGAGGCGCT
>JAHKKJ010000797.1 GCA_020027655.1 Deltaproteobacteria bacterium
GTAACCGATCGCTTTTTTTCCGGGCGCCAGGCGCGACCCGGAAACCATGGCGGCGATCGTGTCGAGGATGTGGTGTTTAGTCTTTTCGACGACCGCGGGCTGTAGCGGCCTGCGCAGCGCCGATGCGATGTAGGCGCTCAGCCGGCGCATGACCGGCGAGATTTGCGATTTGGATTGCCTGTTCATATTGATCCACTCCCCGCGCGCGGTAGTCTAATACCGAACGCTCCCGTGCCGCCAGATCTGATATGAGAGCCTTAGCAGAAGATAATGAAACTGTTAACATGAAATTGGACTCGTTAACGAGATGAATAAGCGTTATCTTTAGACCCTGGTTTCGCTGGCAGCAATAACCCCGATACCGACTAGACGGCGAAAAGATCCAGTGATAGGTTTGCCCAAGAAACAGGAGGGACTCGGTTATGATGCAAGAATTGACTGTTAATATTCCCTATACGGTGGACACCGGCGAGAAACTCGTCAACGAGACGTTCGGCCCGAACAATATTCGCCGGCGCAAGACAGGAGCCCACGAGCTGAAGCGGGTCGCGATCCACAATGGCCGGCTGCTCGCCGACCAGCTTTCGCTGGACGAGCAGGGCTTCGTATTCGTCGAGCACAAGACCAAGGTGACGGACTTCTTTGACCGCGCGCAGTTGGAGTCGGTGTATTATCCGGAGGTCGAGCAGTTGATCAAAAACGCCTCGGGGGCTTCGCGTGTGGTAATCTTCGATCACACGCTGCGCTCGGGCGACGAGACCGAGAGAGAAGAAAAACTCATCCGTGAGCCGGTACTCTCGGCGCACAACGACTATACGGAATGGTCCGGTCCCAATCGTGTCCGCGAGATTCTTCCCGACGAAGCCGAGGCATTGCTGGCGCGCCGCTTCGCGATCATTCAGGTATGGCGGGCGATCAATCAGCCGATCCAGGCAAATCCCCTCGCGATTGCCGATGGCAAGAGCATAGGCATGGAAGACCTTATCGTGGCCGAGCGCCGCTACCCGCACCGAGTGGGGCAAACGTATCGGCTAAAGTATAACCCCAACCACCGCTGGTTTTACTTTCCTGAGATGCGGCGCGACGAGGCTTTGGTGTTCAAAGTATACGACTCGGAAAAGGACGGCCGGGCCCGGTTCACGCCTCACACATCTTTTGAGGACCCCACGTCCCCTCCAAACGCGCGGGCGCGACAGAGCATCGAGGTGCGCGCTTTGGCCTTTTTCGCGCCTTAGATGAAGAATGGGGCATTGGAGTACGGGAGTATTGGAGTGTTGGGTCTAAATGCATCACTCCATTACTCCATTAATCCAACACTCCAGTCTTTTCCGCGTTTAGGTATCTCGCTCGCTCGTCGGTCCAACCTCCCCTGTGCACCAAGGGACAAACGCCTTCATTTTGCACGTTGCGCCGTTGGCCGCGAGTTCCTCCTCGAAGATCTTGTGGATCTCACGGTCTTCGTCCTCGTATTCGATCTGCCAGCCGCCCTCTTTCATACTTCGGTCCGCATATTCCCCGCCGCCGCCCCGAGGTGAGTTGACACCCATATCGCCCGGGCGGAGAGCAAGGTAGCGTGCGCGAGTGGTTCCGGAGTTGAAGTGCTGATGGATGCAGTTGTCGCTTGGGACAGTGACCATCGAGCCGAGCTGCCAGTCACACTTGATCATATCGGAGCGATCTTCCTTGGTCCAGATTAAAGAGTAACCGCCGGTGCCGCTTAACAGTACAAGATGCGCGCCCGGGCCATGACGGTGGGCCTTCTTGTAAGTCCCAATAGGAAACTCGGAGATGTGACTCTTGGTGTTGTTGCCGGCCATCTCCAGCATCGCATTGATACCGCCAGCGCCCCGCTCCTTCCATCCATAGAGCAGCATGTCCGGCGCGTTGGCGATAAAGTTGGACTCCCATATCCGCCGGTTGTAGAGCTTGCCGTTACCGCTGAAGTAATTTTCTTCACCGGCATAACGGCCGCTAAACCGGAAATCGCAATTGAAAATAAATTTGCTGTCCCGGAACAAGCGCATCATCGGCGGCGCGTTGGTCACGGCAATATAACGGGTGGGCTCATTGCCGCTGCCGTTGAAGTTTTGGTACCACGCATTGAGAGGAATCGAGAAGAGACTCCCGGCTTGCCATTCAAAACTTTTCTTCTGCTTCTCATCTTGCCAGATCGTCGTTGCGCCACGGCCCGAAACCACATAGATCGTCAGCTCGTACATGTGATGCTCCGGCTCGGACTTGCCTCCTGGCTTGATCTCGACGACGTGACAGTCGTTAGGCATGTGGCGGTTGGCGATGTGGACGACGGCGCCACTGCCACCCTTACGCTCCCAAGGCCCCAGCTCGATTTTCGCTAAACTCGGGAAGTAGAACTCCTCATGCACTTTCACACCTTCCTGCTCCAGCCATTCCGCGTACGGGTCGGCTTTTGCGTAATCTTTAAGCCCGTCCTTCGGAGTCTGGGCGACCTTCATGTCGGTGCCTAGCATTACCATGGTTAAAATCCTCCTTTAATGAGAATGGTCGGAATTTACTTTCGCGCGTTGCCCAGCACGACGCAAGGCCTCGCGCTTTCGACCCAGCCTGCTTGTGGCAATATCCGGTATGGGGTTGACTTGTCAACGAGCAGGATCTGGACGTCAGTCTGGACCAAAAAAACAGAGCCAACGATGAAGAAGAACCACTCACACATTGATGTTGCGTCCCAGCGT
>JAHKKJ010000798.1 GCA_020027655.1 Deltaproteobacteria bacterium
ACACCGCCCCTTTTGCAATTTTTTTTCCTGAGAACGATAGCCCAAAAATTCGTAAGTGACTGGAGCTCCATTTTGGTGACGCGTTCCAGCCAGATGTCGGCACGCGTCACCCAAGTGGCAGTTAGCAGTTACTAGGAACGGGAAAGGAAACGCGGTGCGAATCTCCCCGCGTTGTCTAAATACAAGCGCATTAATCGACCATGTGCGTGGTCGCCTTCAAGTGTTTGTCGACAGTCGTATACCCCTTCCATTGATCGACCAACCAATAGCGGACGCCGAACTCGAAGCGGAGCTCTTTCATATCCCTGTCATAGGGGTTGAAGTGCTGATGGTGCATCATGCCGGGAGGCACATGCACCGCGTCGCCCTGATTCCAGTCATAACGCTTGCCGCCGATCTCTGAGTAGCCGTCTCCTTCCAGCGCATATAGATAGGCTTCCGGGTGGGCGTGACTATGGCTCTTGGTGTGCGCCAAGTCGACGAAGATCGAACTAATCGCCACTCCGGTAGCCTTGAAGCCGTTCTGCTTGCCGCTTCGACCCATCAGAAAATAGGTCGCTCCATGCTTCGATTCGTCGGATTTCTCATGCTGTTTCTGATGCATGGAGATCCGCCGCCCGTCCTCCGGCCAATATTGCGACTCTTCCTTCGAGAAAACCGATAGGACCTTCGGGTCGTTCTCGCCGCAATCTTCAAGCTGTTCCATTTTTCCCATATAAACATCGGCTTCCAGGTGCCAGGCCAAGCCCGACAGATAGCCGACAGGATCCTTCCCAGAATTGAACAGCTGGTGGGTGGACCGGTATGGGATGTGGAGGACGGTTCCGGGGAAGAAGTCGTACCGTTTGTTGTCTAAAACCATGAAACCCTCGCCGCTCTCCACGTAAATCGCTTCCTCGCCATGAAGATGTTTGCCGGTGTGCCAGCCCACCGGGATTTCCGCCCGCATGAGGCAGCTCCCGCCGGTCGGGAATCCCAACTCGGGGGCGATCATCAAAGCCGCCTTATGATCCTGACGCGTCCGTACCCACTTGAGATCTTTAGATCGCATTACGCGCGGCGCGTCGTTGACAATTTTTTCATTTTTCTTGGATCGCTCTAGCCACTCACTATAGAAATCACTCATGGTGCCTCCCATTTGCGATAGTATGAACTTAAGTTTACCTAGAGCACTTTGATTATTCAAATATATACTCTTCATAATATGTATAGATGTTCATTATGAAGATACTAATTGTCAGCCAAAAGTTCAGCGATTAGTTGGAGCAGTATGGTGTGTGCGCAGCGATGAGTTGAGGATTTAGCGATCAGCCGCGCTCTATGGACGGAAAAACTGGAGCGAATCAGTTAGTTGAATTCCTGACGTAAGACTCGCCGGTTACCCCCACGGCCCTAAGAACGGCTCGCCCAGATAAGCGTTGGAGTCCGCTTCTAAGACTTCCGGCCATTGACTGAGCAGGCGCGGTCTTCGCAACTCTTTCGGTCTCGGTTTCCCGTCCCAACCGATCTGTTCCATGGCATGGTAAAGCTGAATGCAGTGGCCGTCCGGGTCGAAGACGTGGGCCGCGTAGTCGATGCCAGGATGAAGGTCGGGGGGAATCACTTCGGTGACTTTCACATCATGGTCGCGGAGAAATTTCACGGCATCGCGAAGCTGGCGGTAGTTAGCGACTTGCAAGCCGAACGCGGCGCATTTGGAGTGAGAGCTGAGACCGAGCACGTCCCGCAGTGCCAGCGGCAAAAGTGCCAGCGAGTGATGCTCCGTATTGCAACGAAGGAAGAGACAGCGGTTGCCCTTGAAGACGATTTCTTCGGTCAAGGTAAAGCCCAATGCGTCACGGTAGAAAGATTCAGCGGTTTCCGGATTCTCAACAAAAAGATAGACGGGGCCAAGGCGGACGATCTTGAAAGGGCGCGGTAGGGAGATACCATCAACGTCAAAAATGGCGGGTAACTTTTCCACAGCGCGGTAACCCGAAAGCAAATCAACATTCTTTGCCAGCGCATCTTGAACTTCCTGCTGCTCGGAAATTTGTGGCAGCGCCGGCGGATGGTCGAACCCCCGATCGTACATGACTCTCGGCTTGCTGTGGCCGTTCCAGCCGATCTGCTCGATGCCGTAATAAAGCTCATTTTGATGACCGTCCGGATCAAAAAGGTAGGTGTGCCAGTTTGATCCCGGCATGTCGCGGCCTGACCGCTGCAGTTTGATCCCTTTTTCAGTGAACCACCGGATCGCGTTCCCCACCTCGCTCATGCTGCCGACCTGCCAGGTGATCTGATTGACCGTGATGCCTGGCTTTTCACTTCGGCCGAGCGCGTCGCGCACTCGCTTGGGAAACAAAACCATCGCATGGTGGTCGGTTCCGTAGCGGGTGAAGTAGCCATTGGGATCGCCCAGTCCCGCGACCTGGTCGGGGCTCTTGGCCCGTTTCGAGTAGTCCATGACATCCGACAGGCGAAACCCCAGCCAATCGATGTAAAACCGAACCCCTTCATCCATATTCACGAGATTAAACCCGAAGTGGCCGAGGCGACGAATTTTAAAGGGCTGATCGAGAAGAATCCCGCCGACGTTGATCTTTTCAGGTGAGGGAGACATGGCACACCTCCGAAACTTTTAAGCTAGTCTGGATATACTACCTTTCGACTGCGGCAGACAACTGATAAGTTTCAACTGGAGTGATGGAGTGTTGGAGTGATGGGTT
>JAHKKJ010000799.1 GCA_020027655.1 Deltaproteobacteria bacterium
GTTCCGGCGCCGCACCTCGTGCCAGGCGTAGTCCGATCCGTGCCGATTCGCAGTCGTGGGCGGCGATGCCGCATGCCAAACCGTCGACGAGAAATCTCGTCGCCGCGGCGACGACTTCTTCAGGCAACTGCTCATATGAAAGTTCGGCGGCGAAATTAGCGATCTGGCGAGTTAGGTTATCCATCTCTACTTCAAGACCTCCTCGGCGATCTTCGTTGCCTTAGCCCAGTAGTTGCTGACCGTCTCTTCGCCGTAGTTCTCCAATCGGTTATTCTCTTCCACGGTGAGAAAATCTTTCGATGCGCGAATGCCGTTTTCAGTGAGCCATTTGGTTTCGACATCGAGACGGCGGGTGGCCTGGCCCATCGCTTTGCCATAGATCTCCTGCCCTTCTGCTTTGATGAAAGGCGCCAAACTGTAGTAGGTCAGGCCGATCGTCAGCGCGACCTTGCCTTTGGTGAGGCTATCCCCGAGCTGTCTTTGGTCGCGCGACAACAGCATGTCTTGGGCCGCTAATTTATTAAGGAAGTCTTCGCCCTTGATCTTCAAGAAAAAGGCCCAGGTTGCGGTTCCGCCGCCGGCAGAGCGCGGGTCGAGGTAGCCGATCTTGGTTTTCCATTTGGCGTTCAAGAGATCGTCGTAGGAACGGATTTCCTCCGGTTTCGTGAGAGTCGAATTGTACCAAAAGTTTTGCGACTGATAGGCTTGAAAGGCATAGAGGAACCGCTTGGAGTTGTCGAGCCAGATGTGGCCGCCGAACCAGCGCTTCGGGTCTTTGACCTCGGGAAGAATGAGCAGCGGTTCGACGGGATCGAGAATACCCGCGTTGAGCAGATTAAAAGGCGTGGAGGTGCCGCTGATCAACAAGTCGAAATAGCGGACGCCCGCTGCGTGTTCCGCAGAGATTTTGCTGGCGTTGGTCGGCCCGCGGGAAGTCGTCAGCTCCAATTCAATTCCTGGAAATCGTGATTTGAAACTCTCGGTAATGCTTTTCCTCAGCTCCGCGCTCGCCGGAATGCCGGCGACAAGCTTACCTTCTTTCTTTGCCGCTTCGACAGTTTTGTCCCATTCCACTTGCCCTGGTGCTCTCACTTCGCCGGCGAAAAGATCAGTTGTGTGCCAAGAGATCGCAAGCAGGAGAAAGAGAACCAGAAAACTGATTCGCATTATCTTTGCCTCCATGGATTCTTCAATCACTGCGGGTTTGATTCCCCGAAGCTTGCTGCGTAAGGAGCAATCTCCGAGATTTCTTAGCATCTGTCATTCCCGAACGCTTTTATCGGGTCCGCCACATGGCTTGGACGGATCCGTCCTTCGGCGGAAATCCAGGCGAGACCGGAAATGGACCCCCGACCCATTCGACGTGGCTCAGGGTCGTGGTGAGCATAGTCGAACCACGATTAAAACATTCGGGGGTGACGCCTTGGGGATAAATTCTCATCGTTATATATTCTAATACCCCATCAGCTCGCTGTGGGGTGGTTCAATTGAAGCGTCTCTTTGAACACGAGCGCGTTAGGGCTGCTCAACCTAAAATGTCGCAGAATCGGGTGGTTATGAATCATATCCAAAATAATGGTTAGCTTTATTGGGCCCGCTATCCCTTTTTCCGATATCCCACCTGCGCTATTTGACGTTTGACCAACGGCGGAGTTATCTTGCGGCGAAGCATGAAGAATTCTTGAAGCAGGTGGAGGTGTAATCATGCCGACTATCGATGCGGATGCCCACGTAATCGAGAGCGAACGGACTTGGGATTACATAGAGGACGACAAGTTGCGGCCGCTTCTGATCACACCGGGTGGCAGTCGCCCGCAAAACTGGCTAATCGACGGTAGGGTGTTTAACCGGGGCGTAAACGTCGATCGTGGTTTGCCCGAGTCGATTCGGGAGATGCGCGATATCGAAGGCCGTCTCAAGCACATGGACGAGCTTGAAATCGACGTTCAAGTTCTTTATCCATCCTTGTTTCTTCGCCCCTTGACTGCGAAACCGGAAGTCGAGAGGGCTATCTGCAGGAGCTACAACCAATGGCTGATTGATATCTGTAATAAGGCAGAAGGGCGGCTGCGCTGGATCGCCGTGGTTCCTGTGATGGATATGGCAAGCGCCGTAGCAGAGATCCGCTTCGCCAAGGCCAACGGAGCTTGCGGCATCTTTAGCCGTGGTTTAATTGACGACAAGCGCCTCAGTCATCCTTTTTTCTTCCCACTTTACGAGGCAGCGGAAAAGGCGGATTTGCCGTTTTGTGTTCATGCTTCCACGGGAAATTTCGACTGGGTGCAGCTGTTCGAAGGGGAGAGCGGCTTTGCGCGCTTCAAGGTCCCGGTGCTTTCGGCCTGCCACTCCATCATCCATGACGGTATACCGCAGAAATTTCCGAAACTGCGGTTCGGCTTCATCGAGGTTAGGGCACAGTGGGTGCCTTATATGGTTGTTGAGCTCGCCAAGCGTTTTGAGAGAAGCGACCGGGGCGGGATACGGAATATCATCCGCGACAACCGCATCTATGTCGCTTGCCAGACCGACGACGATTTGCCTTACGTTCTCAAATATTCCGGCGAGGACAATATCGTGATCGGCTCCGATTACGGTCATGCCGATACCTCGGCGGAGATCGAGGCCCTGCGCAAGCTCAAGCAAAAGGGCGAGGTCGAGCCCAGAGTCATCGATAAGATATTGTACGACAATGCCAAGGCGCTGTACG
>JAHKKJ010000206.1 GCA_020027655.1 Deltaproteobacteria bacterium
CTTTTCTGGCTGGTCGAGATCGTGCAAAGAAAAATCGCTCCCTGGAGCGCTGAAGTTCGTCAGGTCGAAGGTTCTTTCTGAAAATATTTCGGAGGGTAATCATGGAATTGCTCAAAAAGGATTTTCCCCCCCGGGCTCGCGCGGTACTTGCAGCCGTCGTCATCGCGCTGATTGCTTTGACATACGTTGGCTCATCCGGCGCTGCCGAGCCCAAATCTGGAACGATACGTCTCGATTTCATCATCGGCGGAAAGCATGCGCCCTGGTTTGTGGCCCTAGAAAAAGGCTTTTACGCAAAAAGAGGCTTGACGGCGACGATTCAGGCGGGCAGTGGGTCTGCGGATACCGTGCGGGCCATCGCCGCGGGAGGCGCCGACTTCGGATTCGCCGACATGTCCACCGCGATTGTTGCTCGATCGCGCGGAACGCCAGTACAGACAGTGGCACAGTTCGGATATGTTCCCGCGACCATCATGTGGCGCGAGGATACGGCGATCAAAAAGCTGAAAGATCTGGAAGGCAAGTCTTGGGCGATCAGTCCAGGGCAGGCTCAGTGGTACTTGATGCCGGCCTACTGCCGGATCAACAAGATCGATTTCAAATCCATCAAGATCCAAGAAACCGCGGCGCCGATTCAACCTGCGGCGCTCGTGGCAAAGAGGACTGACTTTATTGTCATGTACCGCGCGTCGAATGATGAGGTGGCGGAGTTGGCCGCAACCAAACAAGGAATGAAGCTGAATAGGATCTTCATGAAAGACACGGGGCTCGATATTTACGGCACCGGCTTGATTGTGAAAGATGAGGACCTCAAGCTGCGACCGCAGTTGGTCCAGGCCTATGTTGAAGGGACGATGGAGGGACTGCGCTATACGCGAGACCATCAGGAAGAAGCCCTACAGATCTTGCTCAAACACAAACCTGAACTGGACTTGGCTTTGACGACCCTGCAGCTCAAAAACGCGCTGTACGAGGTGTTCATTCCGCCGGAGTCCGTGCAGTCGGGCCTGGGCTTCATGAAACCAGATATCATGGATAAAACGGTCCGTATTACGAATGAGTATTTCGATGTGGGGCGAAAGGTGACGGCGACGGAGGTTTTCACCAACCGATTCATCAAACAGTAACCACAGGAGAGTTCCGAGATCTCGACGTGCCGCTCATCGCCCTTCAAAACGTTTCGAGAGTTTTTACGAGTGGCGCGAAGACCGTTTATGCCCTCGAAAATGTTTCATTTGATATTCAAGCAGGAGATTTTGTCTCCCTGGTGGGCCCCAGCGGTTGCGGCAAAAGTACGCTGCTCAAGATCGTTTCAGGGTTGCTTCCCGCTTCCTCCGGAAGCGTTGCCGTGAGTGACAAAACGGTTGATGAGCCCCTTGAAAATGTCGGCATGGTATTTCAATCTCCGGTGCTCTTAAAGTGGCGGCCGGTGTTGGGCAATGTGCTCTTGCCGGTGGAATTCGCGAAACTGGACCTGGTCAGCCACACGGAACGGGCTCGCGCGTTGCTCAAGCTGGTCGGCTTGGAAGGCTTCGAAGAGATGTATCCCCATCAGCTTTCCGGTGGCATGCAGCAGCGAGTCTCCCTTTGCCGCGCTTTGGTCATGGACCCACAGCTGCTGCTCATGGACGAGCCCTTCGGAGCGCTCGACGCCATGACGCGCGACGAGTTGGACATCGAGTTACTGCGCATCTGGCACGATAGAAAGAAGACTGTCCTCTTCGTCACACACAGCATTCAGGAAGCGGTGTTTCTCTCGGACCACGTGATCGTAATGTCCGCCCGACCGGGCAGGCTCTTGGAGCAGATCTCGATCCAATTGCCACGGCCGAGAACTATGGAGATGATGAGTACAAGCCAATTTGGCGAATACACTCTGAAGATACGCGCCCTGCTTCAGGGTGTTGACGGTATTCCCGCTGCTATCCCGGGGTCCACCGCATGAATTTGTTTCGTTCATAGGCTATACTACTTGCAATTTCGATCTCCATTCAGCTAACACTCACAAGCATTTCACCTTTTGAATGGCACCATCCGGAAACATGACTTACGCCAAAGCAGGCGTCAGTATCGACGCAGGGGATGAACTGGTGCGCCGCATCGGTCGCATCGCGTCGAGAACCAAGAGATCGGGAGTGCTCGCGGGTGTCGGAGGATTCAGCGCGCTCTTCGATCTAAAGGGCCCAGGCTATCGCCACCCGGTGCTGGTTTCTTCCACGGATGGCGTCGGGACCAAGCTCAAAGTGGCGGTCATGATGAAGAAACACGATACCGTCGGCATTGATCTTGTGGCCATGGGCGTGAATGATATCATCACTCAGGGCGCCGAGCCGCTTTTCTTCTTGGATTACTTAGTCTGCGGCAAGCTTGACGTCGATGTCGCCGAGATGGTTGTGAGGGGTATTGCCGCAGGCTGTCGTCAGGCGGGTTGTGTATTGATCGGGGGCGAGACCGCTGAGCATCCCGGTGATTTTTCCAACGGTGAATATGATCTGGCTGGCTTCGTCGTCGGAGTCATCGAAAGGAAAAGAGTTCTCAATCCCGAGTCCATTGTCCCCGGAGATGTTCTGATCGGGCTTCCGTCCAGCGGTCTTCATAGTAACGGTTACTCGTTGGCGAGAAAGGTCTTGCTTGAGGTAGGTGGGCTGAAACTCCGTCAACAGGTGCCGGAGCTGGGGAGGAGTTTGGGCGAGGAGTTATTGGAGCCGACGCGGATCTACGCGAAGATTGTTCGTGGTCTGTTCGCAAAATATCCGATCAAAGGCGCAGCCCATATCACGGGCGGAGGTATTCCGGGCAATCTGCCGAGAATTTTGCCTGAAGGACGGCGCGCCTGGATCAACCGGGTAAGTTGGCCGGTTCCGGCGGTGTTCGATTTGATCCAAAAAATCGGACGCGTTTCACAAGATGAGATGGATCGGACCTTCAATAACGGCCTGGGCATGATCCTGGTTGTCGGCAAGCAGCATGTGGACGGCGTTACCTCGCTGCTCAAGAAAATGCGCGAGCGGCACTTTATGATTGGCGAGATCAAAAAAGGCAGGCGAGGGGTTACTTTTGTTTCCTAAGGGACAACCCATGCGACGCCCAGTTCCCATCGGCGTGTTGATTTCCGGCAGCGGTACTAATCTTCAATCCATCATCGATGCCATCGAGGCGAAACAACTGGAGGCGAAAATCCAGGTCGTGCTCAGCAATCGCGCCGACGCCTACGGCCTTGTGCGGGCTAAAAAACACGGGATTCCCGTCGAGGTCCTGGATCACAAAAGGTTCGCTAGTCGAGAGGCCTTTGATCAGGCGGTGGTCGATATTTTGCGAGCGCGTGAGGTGGAACTGGTTGTGCTTGCCGGGTTTATGCGGCTCCTGTCCCCCGTATTCGTGGGCGCTTATTCCAACCGCATTATGAACATTCACCCGGCATTGCTTCCGGCATTTCCCGGACTCCATGTGCAGAAAAAAGCCGTGGAGCACGGCGTGCGCTTCTCCGGCTGCACGGTTCACTTTGTCAACGAAGAGTGCGACGAGGGGCCGATCATCATTCAAGCCGTGGTTCCGGTGTTTCCCGAGGACACGGAGGAGTCTCTCGCCGCCCGTATCCTGGAGCAAGAGCACCGCATCTATCCCTGCGCGATCCAACTTTATAGCGAAAGCCGATTGCGCATCGAAGGACGCAAGGTCTTTGTCGATGGCCTCGCCAAGGAAGAAAATCAGGTGCTTGTCCAGCCGCCCTTAAAAAGATGAAAAAAACTAAGCCGGTGCTTATTTTGCTGATGAAGATCCTGGTCAGCGCGGGGCTTTTGGCCTTTTTCTTCACGCGCATTCATTTCGAGCGCTTTTTGCATACCCTTGCCGCGGCGGATTTTAGCTACGTTGCCATAGGGTTAATCGTATATCTCGCCACGCAGTTGCTCAGCTCGCTGAGATGGGCGATTCTTGCTCGCCCGTTGGGCTTTGATACTCGCTATAAGGATTTCAGTCTCTACTATCTCATCGGGATGTTTTTCAATCTCTTCGCGCCCAGTACCGTAGGAGGCGACGTCACGCGGGTTTACTATCTCGCTCGGGATGGAGACAAGAGTCCGGGGAAAGGTTGGGCCGTCTCCACAATTCCGGCAGCCGTGTCGGTATTCATGGATCGTGCCGTCGGGATGGCCGTTTTGGTCTGGCTCGGCGCTGCCGGGCTTGCGTTATTCCCTTACTACGCCGTGCCATCGGCAATACGTTCTCTGACCTTCGCTCTCTCCTTGGCTCTGATTGCCGGGGGTTTGCTGGTTCCTTTGCTTCGCCGCATTCTCCCAGACGACGGCCATCCGATCGTTGTCAAATTAAGACTCGCGATGAGAGCCTATCGCGACCATTGGGGAGTTCTCCCTCAGGCGATACTTCTTTCCTTTGTCCTTCACCTGGTTCAGGCTTGGATTCACCTCTTGATGGGTAAAGCTCTCCAAATCAATGTTCCCTTTTCTTTTTGTATCATCCTGTACCCGCTGGTCGGGACCTTCGCCGCACTCCCTGTCAGTCTTAACGGTATCGGACTGCGCGAAGGGGGATATCTTTTCTTGCTGGGTCTCATTGGGATCAACTCCGAGAAAGGTATCGCCTTCGGGTTGCTGGTGTTCCTGATTGTGGCGGTGGATAGCTTGATCGGTGGAGCGCTGTTTCTAATGAAGAAGAGTCCTAAGCCGGCCGATGATGCTTTGGCGAAGTCAATTTAGCTCAGGTAACCGCGGAATAGAGTGGCGAGACCTAAAAACGAAAGGAAACCGAAGGCATCCGTGAGACCGGTTACGATAATACCGGCTCCCATGGCCGGATCGAACTTTAGGGCCTTTAAAACCAGGGGAATGACTGCGCCAGAAAAACCTGCCACCAAGCCGAGATTGAGAATCATTGCGCTCGCAAGAACCAATCCGAGGTAAGGATTGCCTTTCCAGAGAAAGGCGGCTACAGCGATCACGCCACCGGCGGCAAGGGCGATACAGATATTGACCAAGACTTGTTTAACGACGGCCTTCCAGGCAGAAGAAAATTCGAGTTCACCCAGTGCAATGGCGCGAATAATGACCGTGGCCGTCTGAGTGGCGCCGTTCCCGCCGACGCCTGCGATGACGGGCATGAAAGTGACCAGAGCGATGATCTCGTGCAGGGTACCTTCGAATAAGCCTACCACGGAGGCCGCCAAAGTTGCTGTCATCAAATTCAAAATGGTCCATGGCAGCCGCATTTTTACCGAGCGAGAGACCGGCGTGAAGACACGATCCTCCTCCGCCAACCCCGCCATCTTGTACATGTCTTCGGTGGCTTCTTTGTCGATAATGTCGATGACGTCGTCAACCGTAATAATCCCCTCCAATCGTCCTGATTCATCGACAATGGGCAAGGCAAGCAACTCGTATTTTGACACCAAGCGGGCCGCTTCTTCCTGGTCCATCATGACGTTGGCTTTGATAGGATCGGCGATCATCATGTCGCCCAGAGAGCGATTCGGCGGCGCCACCACTAAATTCCGCAAGGGGACGACGCCCACCAGCTTGCCGGCCTCGTCGACCACGTAGAGATAGAAGAACGTTTCCAATTCTCCGCGCTCGCGGATCTTATCAATGGCGCCCTGGGCAGTTGTGCTTGGGAGGAAGGTCATGAAATCCGTCGTCATGATGCGCCCGACGCTTCCTTCCGGATAACTAATCAACTCCCGGACTTCAGCGCGTCTCTCCGGGTCTAAGAGTGCGATAATTCGTTCGCGCCGCTCCTCGGGAAGGCTGTCGATGAAAGTCACGGCGTCGTCCGGGTCGGCCCGGACGATCATTCGGCTCAGCTTGTCATCGTCGATCAGCGCCAGGATGTCGGGCAGCAGTTCAGGAGGGAGCTCTTTCAGCGCTTTATCGGCGCGCCGCGCCGAGAAGAGGATATCGAAAAGTTGCCTGACCTCCGGTGGCTCTAGGCCTTTGAACAACAGGGCGATATCAGCGGGATGGCGCTGGCCAATAAATCTCAGCACACGGTCCGGCGTGGCGGTGCGGAGCATCTCCCGTACGGTGTTATGATCGATGGGGGCGGGTTTCATGCGGTTTCTCGGCAATCAAACTGGTTCCTTCATAACCATTGGTATGCGGATTTGCAAATTTATAATCACTATTTGCCCGCTTAAAAGCACGGTAGAAATTTGCTATCTTGCCCTAGCGCGGAAGCCCAGTGAAGGAGAAGAAAGCGGATGGTGCAGAAGCGAAATTCATTGGCCCTCTGGCACGGTACGGCGATTGTATCGTTGCTGTCGGGGACCCTTTTGCACATCGGTTTCGGAATGCCATGGGCCGACGCTGCCAGTCTCGCAGCCCTGGACAATCGTCCCCCGTCATTTTCGACCATTGCAAAGAAAACCATGCCGGTGGTCGTGAACATCTCGACGACAGCGCAGCGCTCACCGCGCAGCGGCTCCAATGATCCTATAGACGAGTTCTTTTCGCGATTTTTTGGCGACGCGCAGCCATGGGAGAATAGTTAACGAAGTCTGGGCTCCGGCATTCTTATCAATAAAGACGATGAGATTCTTACCAACTACCACATGGTACGAAATGCCGACGCGATCAAAG
>JAHKKJ010000800.1 GCA_020027655.1 Deltaproteobacteria bacterium
AATATGAGAAAAAAGAATACGCCGATATTCTGCTTTATGTGGTGGGAGGGTGGCTCGTGTCGCATCGGCGCTTTTCTGCAGCCCGAGAACTACCCACCAGCCAAAGAGTTGGGCACGGATATGCCCCGATGCGGATTCTACATCCGACCCGAGGACATCGATATGCATCTGCGCCGGCTCGACCAGCATAAGATCCCACACAGTGACCCGGTCCGGACAGCCGCCGAGGGCGACGAAGGCACCACGATCTATTTCGCCGACCCGGACAGCAATCAATATGAGTTATGGGCTCCGGTGAAAATGCCGGAAGGCGCCATGGAGATCGCCACCTCGGAGAAAGTGGGCCGTATCAGCCACGCGGTATACGGCTCCCGCGACCTGGCAAGAACCGCGGCCTTCTTCGAGAAGTATTGCGGCATCCCGCCGATTCAGAGCCCCACCATCGCCGAAGGGATGCTCGTATTACGTCTAAGAGCGGGCGGGCGGCTGGTTTACAAGTTGGTGGACAAGGTCGATGAGCGCGTCGCTGGACACAGCCCTTGGTGGGATATGCACACTGCGTTCACGGTCCGTGAGGAGGAGTTTTTTCCCAACTACCGGCGCATGTGGGATGGACTCCCCGAAGAAGCAGGTCCGAAGGAGAATCTAAATGATTCCCGTGAGAAAGAAGACGCGTTTCCAGCGCGCACGGGTTTGCACCGCAGTCCGGTCGGCTACAAGTGGAAAGAGATCTATCAACGCGGCGACGAGTTCTACGACTGGGACGGCCACGCCTTCCACTTTTTCGGCGGGATACCGCTGAAAAACGACGGCTCGCTGGCGTTATACCAAGGTAAGGAACAGGAAGAATATTTGCGCGAGCTCGCTGAGTCTCTGAGGAAAGGAACTCAGCCGTAGGTCCGAAGGGCTAGCGTCCTTTCTCAGAACTCTCCTTACACAATTCAAACTTCATTCCGGGTAACATGTCTTACCGACCCAACCTAGCTTGCCCGATCAGGCGAGCGAGTGGACCGGAGCCCCGGGTTACGAGAGGCGCGAGATGAACCTGCCCCTTCCGGAGGCCGATGCCGCGACTGCAGCAGAGGTGCGCGATTGGCTCGACCGCTTCGCCTCATGCGTGCGCGAGGTGGACTACGCGGCGGCGCGTCCGTTCTGGCACCCTGACATCGTCATCTTCGGGACCTACCAGGAGCTGGTGAAGAGCTTGGCGGCTTGGACCGAGCGGCAATGGGACAATGTCTGGCCGCGCACCGCGGAGTTCCGTTTCGACCTGGCAAATACTATGGTCATGGCTTCGCCGGATGGCGCAATGGCGGTCGCGATCGCGCCCTGGACCAGCACCGGCTTCCGTGATGATGGCGTGCCATTCGATCGCCCCGGCCGCGCCACGATCGTGCTGGCGAGGCAGCCCGACGGGCGCTGGCTCGGCGTACATTCGCACATGTCGTTGGCGCGCGGCGTGCCGCAGGATAGTCATGGGAAACGGGCGGTGAAGGCGCGCTAAGTGAAAATGCTTCCTTTGGTAGTGAAGCTTGGTTGATGCGTGTCGAAAACAGCTCGGGTTTGAATCGACATTGAATTGGCGCGGTTGCCTAAGCGTACATGAAAAAACTACCGAGGCTATTTCCCCGACCAGGTTCGATTCTCCGATTCGCTTTGACCTAGATCATGAGGAGGACGCGATGATTGGAGCGAAATACTTGGCGACCCTTTTGATGATTGCCATCGGCCTTTGGCTATGCAGTACGGAAAATGCTCTTGCCGCGGACGGTTCCGACAAACTGACCCGAGTGCGGATGGGCTTAGCCGCCAGGAGTACGACTTCCATGCCCTTTTTTGTTGCCAAGGAACGAGGCTTTTTCCGCGAGGAAGGCTTGGACGCAGAACTGATCGTGATGCAGGCGATCCAAACGATTCAGGCGACCATGGGGAACAGCACGCAATTCGCTTCCGCAACCGGATCGGCCGTTAGTTCCGCCGTTAGCGGCGCTGACATTAGAGTTATTCTAGCCGTCACCGACCAGCCGTCATTCGACCTTATAGTGCAGCCGAACATTACCAGTGTTCAACAATTGCGCGGCAAGAAGATTGGCACGGGCGGCGTTGGTTCTTTGGCGGAAATTCTCGCGCGCCGGATTCTGCTGGCGCACAATGTCCGTCCTGAAGAGGTTGCTATTCTTGCAACGGGTCCAAGTCACATGACTTATTTATCCTTAAAGGCAAAAGTTATTGACGCCGCCCCGCTTCAAATGCCCTTAACCTTCACCGCTCAGGATGAAGGGTTTCGCAAGCTGGTGTCTGCTGCCGACGTTTATCGATCCGTGCAGGGAGGTCTCGCCACGACCAAAGCCATGCTGACCGAGCAGCCCGAGTTGGTGACCAAGGTTGTGCGCGCGATGATGAAAGCAATTCGGCTGATCAAATCCGACCGGAAATATGGGATTGAATTTATCAAGGGCCCCTGGTTGGACATCGGCAAAGAACCGGAAAAGATCGCCGCCCGCGTATATGACATCGCAGGGCCGGCGCTTTTGGAAAATGGCTCGGTGAGCGAAGATATTCAGCGCCAAATGATCGCGGATGCTGCAGTTCGAATCAAACCTAAGCAGCCGGTGCTTCCGGAGCAGGTGTTCGACTTTAGCATTGTCCGGAAGGTCAGCGAGGCGTTGAGATAGTTTCTACAGGTAGCACGGAGCGGGTAG
>JAHKKJ010000801.1 GCA_020027655.1 Deltaproteobacteria bacterium
GCCGACACACTCAAAGTACTGAAGGGCGCCGTACTTTCGCCAGATCTTCCCCGCTTTCTGCGCCATGCGGCGATAAACTTCCACCTTCTTCCTGGGCACGGGGAGGACAAAACCATCTACATAGTGGGCCATGTCAGACCTCCTTACCGAATCTTTCCGCGGCTCTGGCGCGAGCGCGTGCGGCTTCGACCTCGCGATCGCGCGGCGTGGCACTGGTGACTAGCGCATCCAACAGATTTCGGGCCACCGCGGCGACCTCCTCGACGGCGCGATTGAACGCCGGTTCGTTGGCCCTCGATGGCGTGGTGAAGCCCGAAAGCTTTCTGACGAATTGCAGCGAGGCTCCCCTGATCTCCTCATCGGTAGCAGGCGGGTCGAAGTTAAACAGGGTCTTGATGTTCCGGCACATAGAATTCTCCTATCTTGTGACTATCTCTCCGCTTTCTTTGCGGCCGGTTGGTACGTGAGGACGACGACGCCCGTACTGAACGCCTGTGATTCTACAAGACTCAGTTCAGTCGTATCGTGCGCGTTTCTGAAAAGGCGCTTTCCGCTCCCCATCACAAGCGGGTAGACCATCAGCCGATACTCATCGATGAGCCCATGTTGCATCAGCGAGTCTACGAGCTGCCCACTGCCATAGATCAAGATGCCCTGTCCCGGCTGCTGCTTCAGCCTGGCGACTTCTTCCGCGACATTACTCTTAATCAACCTTGAATTATTCCAATCAACTTGATTCAAGGTGGTTGAAACGACGAACTTGGGGAGGCTGTTCATTCTGTCAGCAAAACCCTGTTCATCGGTCCTGGAGGGCCAGGCAGCGGCGAAACCTTGGTAGGTCACTCGCCCCAGGAGGAGAGCGTCGCTCTCAAGTAGCTCATCGTGTTTAAACTTCGCCGCTTCTTCATTCCCGAACGGGAAGGTCCACTTCTCTGGCGCTTCCATGACGCCATCCAGTGTCACAAACTCTGTAACTATGACTCTTCTCATAGTGACGTCTCCTTTGATCTATCCAGCTCTCTGGCGAGCTTGTCGAACGATTCGTTCCAGCCTGCTCCAGCCATGTCGCGATTCTTGCCCGCCGGGAGGCCGGTATGCGTCAGGGTGAGCTTCGTCTTGCCGCCATGATCTTCGAACGTCACTGTGATCAGCATCTCGAGAGGCCAGTCTCCACTCATTCCGTAGTGCGATGCGGGGACGACGTTGCCTTCCGAATCCGCGAAGGAATCGGTCATGACGAACCGTTCAGGCGGAACGATTTCGCGGAAGACCCCTTTGCTCCAAAAGTCTTGGCCCTCCGTCGATCGCATACAGTTGAGATACTCGCCTCCCACTCGGAAGTCTATCTTGCAGAATGGCGTCGTGAAGCCTTTCGGCCCCCACCAGCGCATGAAGTGCGCGGGCTCCGTCCATGCTTTCCATACCAGCTCGCGCGGCGCGTCAAAGACTCGGGTGATGATGAGGTCCCGCTCAGCCGGTTTCGTAGCGGCGCCAGTTCCTGCCGTCATGTTTTTCTCCTTTTTCTTTCTTCAGTTACCGACGTCCCCGAGCCATCGCAGATCACTTCGCCTTTGGCATGGGCGCATGCTTAGACGAATGGGAGGTGGGAGAGTCATCGGTCTCTTTCAGGCTGATATCGGAGGATCACGCAGCCTGTCTTCAACGGTCTTGCCTCCACTAGTTTCATTTTCATCCTGTCCGGACTGGCTTTGAACAGCGGGTTCCCGCCGCCTAGGACGATGGGAGTGAGGCCAAGGCGATACTCGTCAATTAGGCCGTGCTGCGTGAGTGTTGAGGAAAGATTGGCGCTGCCGAAGATGAACAGATCCTTGCCGGGCTGCTGCTTTAATCTGGCGACTTCCTCCTCGGCGCTTGCGCTTACGAGCCGTGTGTTATTCCATTCAGCTTTTTCCAGGGTTCGTGAAAAGACGACTTTGGGGATGCTGTTCATGAAATCGGCAATTTCGCCCGTCGCCGAAGACCAATACGCAGCCATGCCCTGATACGTCACACGGCCGAACAAAAGCATCCCAACGGACGTCGACTGCTCGATTGAGAGCTGCTCCAACTCGTCACTCCAGGCATATTCATGCCAGTCAATGTCCCAGCTCTTTGGTCCTTCAAAGAAACCGTCAATTGTTACCATGTTCCACATAATGACCTTGCGCATCAGATTCGCCCCCTGGTCATGAGCCACAAGTAACGTGAACGATGGTTAAGTAGCATTTCGATCCTTTGTTACTCGAGTTCTAAGGCTTGGGTGGTCGGGTCGATCGCATGCTCCCGGTTCTGTTGATTCTCAGGCTCGGAGCCTGTGCGCATTCGCCGGAGCATGATCAGAACGAAGGTGGCCAGGCCTAAGGCGAGGATCGCGCTGATGCCAACGGCCAGCTGCAATCCCGCAATGAATGCCCCTCGAGCTGCATCTGCCAGAGCGGAACCGAGTTGAGCGGGCAGCCGCTCGGCCACCACCAGAGCGCCGGCAAGCGTCTCCCGCGCGGCTGCCGCCGCCTCAGGCGGGACACCTGCCGGAATGTCGTGAGCGAGCACCCTCCGGTATGCGGCGATCCCGATGCTGCCGAAGATCGCGATCCCTAGCGCCCCACCGAACTCGGCGCTTGTTTCGGAGATTGCCGACGCCGCCCCGGCCCGCTCGGGCGGGGCGGACCCGATGATCAGGTCGGTCGTCAAGGTAAAC
>JAHKKJ010000802.1 GCA_020027655.1 Deltaproteobacteria bacterium
ATCGCCAACCGGGCGCTGGAGCTGCTAGGTAAGCCGCCGGGCAGCAAGGACATTCATCCCAACGATCATGTGAACATGGGCCAGTCCAGCAATGATGTGATTCCCACAGCGATGCACATCGCTGCCCTGAAAGCGATTCAAAGGAAGCTCTTGCCGGCACTTGAAGGGCTCCACGCCGGGCTCCAACGGAAAGCAGAAGAATTTGATCCCATTGTGAAGATCGGCCGGACCCATCTCGCCGATGCGACTCCGATCCGCTTGGGGCAGGAATTCGCCGGCTATGCCCGGCAAATGGAACTGAGCATTGAACGAGTCAAGAGCGCGGCAATCGGTTTGGAGGAATTGGCGCTTGGAGGAACCGCAGTGGGGACAGGAATCAACACTCACCCTGAATTTCCTTCCAGGACCATCAAGAGGATCTCTCAAGTGACCGAACTACCCTTCCGCGAGGCCAAGAACCATTTTGAAGCGCAGGCAGCGAAAGATGCCGTGGTGCAAGTGAGCGGCAGCTTAAAGACTTTGGCCGTTAGCTTGACCAAAATTGCCAATGATCTGCGGTGGCTCTCGTCCGGTCCGCGATGCGGCATTGGCGAGATCGGCCTGCCGGACACCCAACCAGGCTCTTCCATCATGCCTGGGAAAGTGAACCCCGTGATGTGTGAGTCGGTGCTTCAAGTCGCTGCACATGTGATCGGCTGCGACGCGACGATTACCCTCTGCGGCCAAGCCGGGAACTTCGAGTTGAACGTCATGATGCCGGTCATGACGTTGCGTCTGCTTGAAGCAATAGAATTCACCGCCAACGTGGTTAAAGCCTTGACGGAAAAGTGCATAGTAGGCATAGAGGCGAACGAAGAGCGCTGTAAAGCCATGGTGGAGCAAAGTCTCGCCATGGTCACCGCGCTCGCGCCGGTTATCGGTTACGACAACGCGGCGAAGATTGCCAAGGAAGCCTTCACCACCGGGAAGACCGTAAGAGAGGTCGCGCTGGCTCGTAAAATTCTAGCTCCGGAGAAGCTCGCTAAAATTTTAGAGCCGTGGCGGATGACGGAGCCGGGAATCCCGGAGAAGGACTGAGGATTGAAGACGGAGAATCGAGGATCGAAGATGGAGGATAGAGGATCGATCACAAATCCATTCTCTATCCTCGATCGTCAATCTTCAGCGTTTTCGCTCTCCGTTTCCTTGACGGTCGGAAAGCCATCTGCTATAGGGTCAAAGAGTTTAACTAAGAGCGACGCTCAAGAAAAGCGATACTGAAATGCCAGAATTTGATGTATTGGTCATCGGTGGTGGAGCTTCAGGGCTGAGGGCAGCCATCGCAGCAAAACGCGCGGGAGCCTCAGTAGGACTCATTTCAAAAGTTCACCCGCTGAGAACAAACTCAGCAATCGCACAGGGTGGTCTGAACGCACCGTTGGGCAAGGACGACTCGCCTGACAGTTTTGCGGCGGACACCTTTCTAGCAGGAGACGAATTGTGCGATCGTGATGTGGTTAAGGCATTTACCCAAGAGGCATCAAGAGAGGTCATCTGGCTTGAACGCATGGGGGTGCCGTTCAATCGAGACAAGGAAGGACGACTGGATCTTAGAAGCTTTGGGTCAAACAGCCGGAATCGAACTTGCTACGCCGATGATCGAACCGGGTACATCGTCCTGCAAGTCCTTCACGAACAGTTTCAGCGCGAGCAAATCCCATCATTCGAAGAGTGGTTTGTTACCTCATTGGCGGTCGAGGGAGGAATCTGCCTCGGAGCCATCGCTCTGGGTTTAAGGAGTGGTAAATTAGATTCGTTTTCTGCACGTTCGATTATCCTGGCCTCCGGTGGCTTCACTCGCTTCTATCTCCCTTCCACCGCTTCTCTTGGAACGACGGGAGACGGCCAATCTCTCGCTTATGAAGCGGGTGCAAGATTGATGGACATGGAGATGATTCAGTTCCATCCTTTAGTCTTTCCCAAGAAGCAAGGTTTATTGATCACCGAAGCAGCCCTAAACGCAGGCGCGCTGATTGTCAATCAGAAAGGTGAATCAATAACTGATCTAAAAGGGATGCCACGGCACAAAATCTGTCTTTCCATCCATCACGCTATGCAGAACGGAGGAGGAGGCGTTGTCTCCCTTGACCTGCGACCCATTGGCAAAGAAAAACTGCGCGGCTATTTTCCTCAGACTCAGGAATTGCTCCGGACCGTTGGTGGCTTGGACATTACGAAAGACGTCGTGCCCATTCGGCCGCTGGCGCACCGGCCCATAGGGGGAATTGAAACTAACGCGGCTGGAGAGACCTCCGTACCGGGCTTATTTGCGGTCGGGGAGTGCGCATGTAACGGTCTCAACGGCGCTGGTCGGCTTGCAGGAAATACTTTGACCGAGGCAGTCGTCTTTGGAAGAAGGACGGGAGAGACTGCGGCGAAGCACGCGAAGGCTGGATCGAAGAAGAGCTTTCCAGCAGCCAAGGTAGCGGACGAAGAAAAGCAGCTCGCCAGGATCTTTTCAGCGGAGTCGTCTAAGGATTCTTTGGGAAAGATCCACAGCGAACTGGGACATTTGATGAACGAAAAGGTTGGCCTCATCAGGAGCGGCACGGGACTGCAAGAGGCATTGGGTCAGATTCAGAATCTGAAGGATCGCTACTCAAGGCTTCGAGTCAAGAACCCATCCAGGATCTATAACTACGAGCTTACCTCCT
>JAHKKJ010000207.1 GCA_020027655.1 Deltaproteobacteria bacterium
ACGCGACGAGATTCTGATAGCTCGAATTATCCGGCCAGCCCGTTCGCTTGCAGAGAGCCCACTGACCATCCCGGAACACCGGGGCATCGATGGCGTCGAGGAGCCAGTGGTAGAAAATCTGCAATGGTTTATCTGCGACCTCCGCAGGACGTCTACCGAGAAAGACCGGCAACCTTATCTTTCGTCCCTCAAATTGGCCTTCATGGAACAGTCTCGCTCCCGGCAGGGTCGCCGTGGTTACCGCAGCCGCCCGCTCCTTTGCCGGTGAGAACGTCGCGGCAGCCCGGGGCTCGTCGTGGTTTTCGATGAACCGAAGGAGCTTCGCCTGGTAAGCAAAGTCGGCGCAGAGATGCAGCCGTACGCTGTCGGCATTATCATGCTCCAGGCGGTCATAGAGCCGCTTGTCGTAACAAAAGTCGAACCCCTGTTGTTGCAGCTCCCACTCTAGGTCCCAGTAGGCTTCGGCGATAAACAGAAATTCAGGAGACGTTTTCTTCACGGCGGGAATCAGATCACGCCAGTATTCCGTTGCCGGCCGTCGTCCCGCACGGCTGCCCCAGGTGCGTTCGAAGATTGAATTAAGCAGCAGCATTGCCATGTCGCAGCGAATGCCGTCGCACTGGCCGGCGATGCTCGAAACGGTTTCACTCACCGCTTGACGGAGCCCCGGTTGAAAAGCGTTCAGTTGCAGCACATCCTGCCACGCCGGGAAGTAGGGGTCGCGCCCGCAGGCAAAAACATGTCCACCTACCTGAGCGAACGACGCTGGGTCGTTCTTCGCATCCTCGGCGCTGCCCTGAACGAAGTATTCAGGATGCTCACTGACCCATGGATGGTCCGGCGCCACGTGGTTTGGGACAAAATCTAGGATCAGGCGGATACCCCGCTTTGCCAGTTCCTGCCGCGCGATGGCAAGTCCTTCAGGACCGCCCAGGTGTTTGTCGACTACGTAGCGTCGCACACAATAGGGAGATCCCACGTTGTCCTGCGGGCGAAAATCCGGCAGCGCCCGCTTGAAATCGTCAAGCAGGCTGTTGTTCCGATTGGCGATGGCGATGCCGGCGGGGCTCCGCTCCCAAACCCCCATCAGCCACACGGCATCGAATCCGTGCGTGGCGAGCGCATCCCATTCGGCCCCCGGTACCGAGCTCAAGGTAACGGTGGCCCCCGCTCTCGCGCTCAGCTCGGAAAGCCAGACCCAAGTATTGATTTCGTAGATGCTCGGATATCGTGGCCAGATAGACAGAATAATCACTTTCGCACTGCATCCTCTACAAATGCGCCCGCCTTGCGCGCCTCCGGTGTGCTTCGGTCGCACAGGCAAAGAGATCCAGTCTTCAAATCATTGATGATTCCCGTTCATGCTGGCGGCCCGCTTATAACTCCGTACGTTTGAAAGGCTTCAAGCAAGCCATGGAAGATTAGTCCCATGCCCATGGTGGAGACGAAGAAGCCGACGATGCGGGTTGCGGCGTCGATACCCCTCGGTCCGATCCGGCTCAGAACTTTCCTGGCATAGGCGAGTAGCAGGTAGGTGACGTACATCGTAGCCACGATGGCTACGCAGATGGCAACAGCGGAGGCGAATTCAAATTCGGAGTGTTTCACTGTCGAAGTCATGCCGAGAATCGTGGCGATGGCTCCCGGTCCGAACATGATCGGCATGGCAAGGGGCACGAAGGCGACGTCTTCATCTTGGTTGCCCGAGCCGCTTGGGATACTTGCCAGCGATGCGCCCGAGGACGAGGGTGAAAACAGTTCGAAGCCAATGCGCATGAGGATGATGCCGCCGACAATCCGGACCATACTCAGAGGAACCCCGAAGATCCACAGTATGAGATTCCCAAAGAAGAGAAAGAAAAAGGCCAAGAGCAGGGCATAAAAGCAAGATAGGCGCGCGACCCGGCGATGTTCCGCTTCGTCCTTACCTTCAAGAAGTTTCAAGAAGACCGGCAGAGCCTCCAGCGGATTAATGATCGCCAGCAACGTCGTGAACATACCGACAAATAGAGTCAGCTCTTGACTCATGATTAATCCGCGACGGTGACTGCGCTCGCGTGCTAACGCTGTTGCTGCTGCTTGAGTTGTTGGAGCTCTCTATTCTGCTGCTCGATTTGAGCTTGCTGTGCCGACAATTGCTGCTGCACGGCTTGTTCCTGCTTTTGCCGTGCCTGCATCTGGTCGCCGATCAAAGCGCCGCCGATCAAACCGACTGCAGCGCCTATGCCGGCACCGGCACCGGCATTTCCTGTAGCGCTCCCGATGATGGCGCCCAGGCCGGCTCCGGTAAGAGTTCCGATTCCAGCGCCCTTCTCCCTTGTCGTCAGAGGCTCCGAACAGCCCAGAAAAAACGTCGCTACAGAGATTACTAAGATCGTCATGAGAGTCCGTTTCATATCCTGCTCCTTAGTGCGTCTTTCCGATCGCTATTTTCCCGGATTTTTTTGTGGCGTTCCCTTCGAGGTGTCGACTCTGATTCGATTGGTGTGCAACTCTTGAGCAATCGCAGCGATCGCTTCAGCAACCCGCTTGTTCGGATTGGCCCGGCAGTACTTTTCTATCCGTTCTTGCAATTGGTCTATGGTTAAAGTTCCCACGACGTCGTAGGTGTCCATGACATAAAAATTGTGCGCGGTGAAAAACCCCGCCACCCAATGCTCTATTATCACATCGGCGATTTCGTACTGCTCGGTTGTAAGATTCTCCAGGCGCTTTTCCGAAAACTTAACGTAGTCGCCGCAGGACCTGGACCCGACCCCGAGAGCAAAATACCGACCGTTACTGTCTATGGCCAGCGTATTAGACAGTTCCCCTGAGATTAAAAGCGACCCTAGGAAGGTAGCTATAACCAATAAAGTGACTTTCATGCGATCAGTTCTCCTTCACTCCAAATATATTTCCCGTTTACAGATACTCCCGCAAACTCGTTTCATGTGACATGAACATATGCAAAATGTGCCGATCAGGCAAATGAAGGTTCACAGACTCCTGATGTCGCGCATGGCTATTGCACCCCTGTCCAATGGGCTCAGTTGAGCGCTACGCGCAGCGTCTTGATGAACAATTCGTCGTTGAATGGTTTGCGCAGGAAGGCCACTGCGCCCGCCGCCAGTGCCCGGTCGCGGACTCCGGCCTCATCGTGGGCTGTGATGAAGATCACGGGCAGTGGATTGCCGCTACTCGCTAACCGCTCCTGTACTTCCAGGCCGTTCATCCCCGCCATCTGCACGTCGAGGACTACACAGTCCGGTTGATACGCCGGGATCGTCTCGATGCGATCGATGAACTCTCGCCCCGAGGTAAACGCATCCCCTTCCATTCCAATGGAGCGCACCAGTCGCTTCATGGCCCGGCAGACGGATTCATCGTCATCTACAATCGCGATCAGTGGCTTGGACTTGCTCAAGAGAAATATTCTCCGGGCGCTGTCGGTAGCGCGACGCTTTATTCTGGCTAAGCTGGGATCAATCTAGAGGAGTTTGAGGAGTCTGTATATTGGACTTTGGTCCAATACGAGGATAGGGAAGGGGGGATCTCAGGTGTCAGGTTTCGGGTTTCAGGAAAGGATTTCTGATCCTGACACCTGACACTGAAACCCGCTATCTTTTATCTTTTGCGAATTCCCGCGTGCTCCGCGATCCGCACCAGATCGGCGAGCGATTCCACTTTCATCTTATCCATCACCCGCGCGCGGTGGACTTTAATGGTTTTTTCCACGATGCCCAGCTCGAATGCAATTTGCTTGTTTAACCATCCCTTGACGACTAAATTCATCACTTCGCGCTCGCGCGGCGTCAATTTTGCGACCCGACTCTGGATGTCTTCCGCCTCCTTCAATTCGGCGCGGTCATGGACGGCGCGAGCGAGAGCCTGTTCGATGGCGCGCAAAAGGTCTGTGTCCCGCACCGGCTTGGGTAAAAAGTCCACTGCTCCGGCCTTCATTGCTTTTACAGTCATCGGAATGTCACCGTGGCCGGTGATGAAGATAATGGGGAGGATAAGATTGGTTAGCCGTAATTCACGTTGTAGGTCGATGCCGCTTAGACCAGGCATGCGAACGTCGAGAACAAGACAGGCGGGGCGCGCTTCATCAGGCATTCTGTCAAGGAACTCATGTGCCGAGACGAATGTTTGCACCTGGTAGCCGGCGGATTTGATGAGCCGTGCCAGGGCCCGCCGCACGGAGGGATCGTCATCGATGAGAAGGACGGTGGGGGGAGAGGGCATAGGGCGTCGAGTGTCGAGGGTCGGGTGTCGGGTTTCAGGTTTCAGGTGGGATGGGCCAACCGGAGTCAACGACGTCAGAGTTGTCACTGTAGGTCTCCGGGTGTTCTTTCACAACCCATCGTCGCTCCCCTTCTGGGAGCTTCCGTTCGAGTGTTTTCTCCAACCCGTTTAGCATCCGGATGCATTCCTTGTACTTCGCGCGAAATGACTCGTAAACTTCGGCCGTGATGTAACGCTTCTCCCTTGCCATGAACAAATGGTGTATCGTCTCCGCGGCTTCGCCCCGACTCCGATTGACTCCCTCAATCTTGTTACGGACATGACGGTCGTCGTTCTTCTCGGCGAGTTGTGCAGGGGAACTGTTGGAAGAGCGGCGGATTTGCGACCCGATCTCGTACTTCTCCTCAGACGGCCACGTGTGTCTCAGATCACAGATCTCGATATGTAGCCGGCAAAGCTTCTGATAGACTTCCAGATCCTCGTCATCCATATAACCTTTCACCTTCGTCTCCCGACACGTGTTTTTCCTGAAACCCGAAACCTGACACCTCAGAGTGGTACATGGTTTCAGGTGTTAGGTGGCAGCTCCCTCAACCCCTTCACTCGTCCCTTAACCCTCGACCCTCGACACTTCCCCCCACCGGTAGCGTGAAGCAAAACGTTGCGCCCCGATCAGGGTTGTTTTCAGCCCAGAGACGCCCGCCGTGGTCTTCGATAATAGAGCGGCTGATGGACAGCCCCATGCCGAGCCCGTCGTGCTTCGTCGTGTAGAACGGTTGAAAGATTGTCTCGAGCTTATCCCCACGAACGCCCGGTCCGCGGTCGCGCACCGTCACCTTCGTCATGCGCGCGCCGTCCTGCTCCGCCTGCAACACAACCTGGCGCTCATTGACGAGACAGTCCTTCATGGCGTCAAACGCATTGAGCATAAGATTGAGAACCACTTGCTGCAGCTGTACCCTGTCGCCGCACACCAATGGCAGGCCGAAATTTAATTCGAGTGCGACATCGACGTTGAGCAGCCCGGCGTCGCTCTGGACCAGCCGCGCAACATCGCGGATGACCTCCCCGAGGTCGAGGGGTACAAACGCGACTTCTTCCTTTTTCACCAGCGCCCGCATCCGCTGGATGACCTCGCTCGCACGGCTGTCGTCTTGGACAATGTCTTTGAGAATCTCCCGCACTTCTTCCAGATCAGCTGGATTGGCGGCCATGAAGCGCTGGGCCGCCTGAGCGTTACTTAGAATGGCCGTGAGCGGCTGGTTTAGCTCATGCGCCAGCGACGCTGCGAGCTCACCCATGGTGGAGATACGAGTCACGTGTGCGAGTTCCTGGCGGTTGTGCTGAAGTTCTGATTCCGCCTGTTTGCGTAGGGTGATGTCGGTGGACGCGCCCAGAACCTGATTCGCGGAGCCATCCTTATCAAGGATGGGACGCTTCACCGTCTGAAGCCAGCGGACTTCTCCCTGGGCGTCCGTTAAATGTTCCTCGGGTATGAAGCGCTCCTTTAGTGTGTCCATGACTTCTAAGTCCATTCGGTGGAAGAACTCGACCTCCTCGCGGTTGGGATTGAAATCCGCATCGGTCTTGCCAATCAGATCCTCAACCGTTGTGCCGTACGCGTCGGCCACAGCTTGATTTACCAGGGTGAAGCGTCCTTCGCGATCTTTGGCAAAGATAAAGTTCGGGTCAATGTCGATAACCTGGCGGAGGAATGCCCGCTGCTTCTCCAGTGTTTCCTCTCCACGTTTGATCTCAGTGATGTCGATGGCGGTACCGATGTAACCGAGGAACGTGCCATCAAGCGCAAAGCGTGGCACTCCATGATCCAGGACCCAGCAATATTCACCGTCCCATCTCCGCAAGCGGTATTCCATGGTAAATTCTTGCCGCGCGTCGAAGGAGTTAGTGTACACTTCAATGCAACAGTCAAAATCTTCTGGGTGAACACCCTCTGCCCACCCGTTGCCAAGTTCCTGATCCAGCGTACGACCGGTAAAGTCGAGCCAACCTTTGTTGAGAAAGGTACAGAGCTTGTCCGTGCCCGCCATCCAGATCATCACGGGCGCTGTGTTGGCCATGGTGCGGAAGCGCTCCTCACTCTCCCGCAGCGCTTCGTCGGCCGTCTTGCGCTCCGTGATGTCCATGGACACACCACGCAAGCGAAGCGGGCTGCCGCTGCCGTCAAACTCGATGCGCCCGCGCGTCGCAATCCAACGTATGGCGCCGCCGCTCAACACGACACGATATTCGGCGACATAATCGCTGCCGCTTTGCAACGACTGGAGCACCGACTGGCGCGTC
>JAHKKJ010000803.1 GCA_020027655.1 Deltaproteobacteria bacterium
GGGCGATTTCCTTCAAAGTCCATCAGGCTGCTCCTGCTTCAAAAGATGCTTGGTGATAATGAGCCGTTGGATTTCGGATGTCCCTTCATAGATTCTAAGAGCCCGCACATCCCGGTAAAGACGCTCCAGAATATTCCCAACGACCACACCGTTGCCACCGTGAATTTGTAACGACTGGTCGACGATCCGCTGCGCTGCTTCTGTGGCAAAGAGCTTGGCGATCGCAGATTTCAGCGGCAGCTCCTGATGACGCTGGTCGTTCATCCAGGCAGCCTGGTGGACTAACAGACGCGCAGCTTCAAGTTCCGTCGCCATGTCGGCGAGCTTAAACTGTGTCCCTTGGAACTCCGCAAGCGCATGCCCGAACTGGCGCCGCTTTCGGCTATAGCCGACTGCTTCGTCCAAGGCTCTCTGCGCGAACCCGACGGCAGCGGCGCCCACCGTGCAGCGTAGCGTGTCCAGGGTGCGTAGGGCGATCTTCAATCCCTCGCCCTCACCGCCCAGCCGCTGGTGTTGTGGCACAAAGCAATCGTCGAAGGCCACGACCCCAATGGGGTGAGGCGAGAGCAGCGGAGTTTTTTCTTTGACGGTGAACCCGGCAGAGTTTGATTCTACGATGAAAGCGCTGAGACCCTTTGCCTTAGCCTCGGGTTGCGTCGATGCGAAGACCACATAGGTATGCGCAATCCCAGCGTTGGAAATGAAATGTTTAACGCCGTTAAGCCGATAACCGTTGGTGTCTCTTTCGGCCTGTGTGCTGATGGCTGAAACGTCTGACCCTGCGTTAGGTTCGGTCAGTGCGAAAGCAGCGATCCTTTCTCCCTTTGCGAGCGGCGGTAAGTAACGCCGTTGTTGCTCTTCGCTTCCGGCTAGCGCAATTGGATAACTTCCCAATGCTTGAACGCCGAACATCACGTCCGCCAGAGCCGAACCCCACGCCAACTCTTCACGGATGAGGCACAGGTCGCGGGCCTGGACCGTCTCTCGGACGCCGCCGAATCGACTCGGAACCGCGTACGCCATGAATCCGTCTTGGCCGAGTTGGTTCGCCAGCCGACAGGCGTTAGTCTCTAAGTTCCCTTGCCCATGGTCACCGGGGCTGAGGTTGTTCTTTACCCAAGCGCGGATTTGCCGGCGCAGGTTTCGATGTTCATTGTCAAACCAACAGTCCATAAACTCAGAGTCAAACAATCATCCCGCTAGTTCCTTTTGATAGTGAAGCATCTTGCCGTGGACAAAACCGAGCCGGCTGAAGAAATGCTGCATCTCATTGTGGCTGCTGTCAACTAGAGTGAAAATGGTCTTGATACCGTGGTCCTCAGCCGATTCGGCAAATTGTTTGACAAGACCCTGAGCAATTCCCTGCCGGCGGAAGGCTGGGTCAACTCCAATGATTTCAATCCATGCCACGGTCCCGGGTAAACCGAATTCAAATTCACCGGCGCGCCCCAGGACAAACCCGACGACGCGATTGTCGAGTTCCGCAACCAAAGAGGCCCAGTGGGGTCGAATGGCCTCGGAGATTTCGATTCTCTTCTCCCAGTAATCGGGTCGCGCCACACCCGTTTGGCGCTCTTCCATGCTGACGATCGCCGGTAGATCCCGTTTCTCTAAATTTCTAACGTAGATATCCTTTTTCATTTTTCCCTCCGACCCGAGCCTTAACCGCGATTGAAGCGTAGCGGTCGCTTCTCGATGAACGCATTGTAACCTTCCACGAAATCCGGCGTCTCCATGCAGCGCGCTTGAGCCATCGCTTCCATTTCCAAGGCGGCTTCCAAATCGACGTTACCTTCGTATTCGATCAGCTCTTTGGTTACTCCCAGTGCGTATAACGGGCCGTCCTTCAGGCGGGTGGCCCACTTGTACGCTTCGTCCATGAGCGTCTCGCCGGGCACGACGCGATTGGCTAGCCCGATCCGATAAGCCTCTTGGGCGTCGATGGTGTCGCCGAAGTAGACCAATTCGGTGGCTTTACCCAGGCCGACGATGCGCGGTAGCAAATAAAGGGCGCCCATATCCGCACCCGATAAACCGACTTTTACGAAGAGAAAGGCGGTTCGAGCCTTGTCCGAGAATATCCGGAGATCGGAGGCCAACATCAGCATCGCACCGGCCCCTGCAGCGATACCATTGACGGCGGCGATAATGGGTTTCTTCAAGTTGCGCATGTTCTTCACCACGTTGCAGGTCATGCGCGTGAACTTGTAAAGTTCGTCGCCTTTCATCTTGAGCAGCGGGCCGATGATGTCGTTGACGCTGCCGCCGGAGCAGAAGCCTTTCCCTGTCCCGGTCAACACGACGACTTTCACGCTGTTGTCGCTGGCTAACTCCGCCATGATTCTTTCCAAATCGCCGTAGGTTTGGAAGGTCAGCGCATTGAGTTTTTCGGGGTCATTTAGGCGGATGGTTGCGATACCGTCATTGTTTTCGAAAACAAAGCTGGAGTAATTCATCTTTATGGGCTCTCTCCTTGAAATTAATGTGTCGTTCAAACCATCACAGCGCCGCCGTCGACATTGATCGCTTGTCCCGTAATGCCCTTGGCCGATTCGGACGCAAGCATAAGAGCCAGATGAGCCACCTCCTCGGGTTCGATCAGCCGTTTCTGTGGCGATGTGCTCGCAAGAATTTCCAAACTGTCATCTAATGGTTTGCCTCTTTTCTGCGCCATCAGCAGCGCATTTCT
>JAHKKJ010000208.1 GCA_020027655.1 Deltaproteobacteria bacterium
TTCAGGCAGTTTAAAGAAAGCGAAGCAGCGAATGAAAGGCGGCATTTCTTTGGTTATTTTCCCGGAAGGGACCCGTAGCAGCGATGGCAATCTGCTACCGTTTAAACGGGGTGGCCTTTTGCTCGCCGTCAAGACCCAAACACCGATTGTTCCGGTTACAATTAGTGGCAGCAGCGCGATTCTGCCGAAAGGCGATTGGCGCATTCGAGGCGGCCAAATCGAAGTGACCGTCGGCGCGCCTGTATCTGTGGAAAATTATCGTCCAGGCTCTCTGCGAGTCCTTTCAGTACACGTGCAGGAGCTAATAGAAAATAGCCTTCAAACCGCATCTCAAGTCAGGACACCCAAGCCGGAAGAGGAACAAACTGCAACTGCAGTCGGGCCGCCCATGGAGAAGCGAACCGTCTTGAGGTAACGATGGAACCGCTGAGAATCATACCCTTGGGAGGTTTAGGAGAGTTTGGCCTCAACATGATGCTCCTGGAGTACGGGGATGCGGCCATCGCCATCGACTGCGGCCTCATGTTCCCCGGCGCGGATTTACTGGGCATCGATTTGGTTATTCCCGATGTGGCCTATTTGTTGGAAAAAAAGGCTAGACTCAAAGGCATCGTACTAAGCCATGCTCATGAAGATCACGTTGGCGCGCTGCCTTACATTTTGAATCATTTTTCCGTCCCGATCTTCGGGACTCGTCTCACCCTGGGTCTAATCAACAACCGGCTACGGGAACATGACCTTGACAACACTGCGGACCTTCGCGAGATTACCGCGGGCCAACCATGGGAGATCGGACCGTTTCAGATGGAAGGGATCCGTGTCACCCACAGCTTGATGGATTGCCTGGCGTTGGCGATTGAAACACCGATTGGAACCATAATCCATACGGGCGACTTTAAGATCGATAATACGCCAATGGAAGGCGAAATGTTCGATTTTCAGCGCTTCGCCGCCTATGGTGAAAAGGGGGTGCTCCTGCTGCTTTCCGATTCTACGAATATCGAGCGCAGCGGCTATACCCCGTCCGAACGAGAAGTAGGCAGGAATCTCGAACAGATATTTCAAGGGAGCAGAGGTAAGATTCTGGTCTCGACCTTTTCGTCGAGCATTCCGCGCATTCAACAGGTAGTCGATATTTCCGAGAGCTGCGGGCGAAGAGTAGTGTTAAGCGGGCGCAGCATGATCAGAAACAGTCAGGTGGCAGCTGAGCTAGGCTATCTCCGGCTTCCCCGGAGCTTCATGACAGAAAATGAGCCCTGGCGTGAGTTGCCGGCCGAAAGGCTGACTTTTCTAACGACGGGGAGTCAAGGAGAACCCTTGTCCGTGCTTCATCGCGTTGCATTGGACGACCACAAGTCCATCAAGATCGACCCCGGGGATACAGTGATCCTCTCTTCAAAGTTTATCCCAGGCAATGAGAAAACGATCTCGAATCTCATCAACCACCTTTATCGCCGCGGCGCCGAGGTTCATTACGAAAAGGTATCGGAGATCCACGTGTCGGGCCACGCCAGCCAAGAGGAGCTAAAAACGATGCTCCAACTCACTCGACCACGCTACTTCGTACCTATCCACGGGGAGTACCGTCATCTCGTTAGGCACCGAAAGCTCGCACAAGACGTCGGCGTACCGGAGGACCATTGTTTCATTCTGGAAGATGGTGACGTCTTGGAGATGACGGCCACAAGCGCAAAAAAAGTCCAGCCCATCCAGGTGGGCAGGGTCTTTGTCGACGGCAAGGGCGTCGGTGATGTTGGAGATGTAGTGATTCGGGATCGTCGCCATCTATCGGAGGACGGGATGGTGCTCGCCGTCATGGCGATCCACCAGCAATCCGGGGAGATTGTTGCCGGGCCGGATCTTATTTCTCGCGGCTTCATGCGCGACGAAGAGGGGGAAGAAGTCCTCGGGCAGGCCAGAAAAGTCGTGCTCGACATCTTAGCGAGCCTGAACCGGGAGACTCGGACGGATCCGGCGGAGCTTCAAGAAGAGGTCCGCAAAGGGCTGCGGCGCTATTTCCGGAAACGATTCGAGCGACATCCTGTTGTCTTACCCTACATCATCGAGACCTAGAGACTCTTCGGCTCAATTCTAGCGCTATGGAAAAAGGTCGACTCAATCGTGAAATTTGGGCTGTGGTGATCTGCTTGACTGCGCTTTTAATTACCATAAGTTTCTTTACTTACCATCCCAGTGATCGCTCGTTTAACACGCCCTCCGGAGCTATCGACACAAACAATTGGGGCGGCTTCGTGGGCGCTTATCTAGCGGACTTTTTGCTGCAAGGATTCGGAGTTGCGGCGTATCTCTTGCCGATTTTCCTTGGCCTCATCGCCCTGCAAATGTTCCGTGCGAAGTCCACAGGAATTTCCTACGCTAAATCCAGCGGCTACGTTATTCTTCTTATCAGCACAGCAGTGATTCTATGTCTATTCATCGAGTCTGAGAATGCCCGCGAAGCCGGTGGAATCGTGGGTGGGTTTCTAAAGGAAACCGTCCTTATTCCTTTATTTGGACGCATCAGCGCCGTATTGATCAGCCTCTTTGCACTCCTTTTCTCCCTCATGCTCCTGACTCAGGTCTCACTCCTGGACCTTCTGAACGGTTCCAAGAAACAGCTTAGTCAGCTCGAGAAGTCGTTAGTCCCCGCGGTCATCAGCCGTTTTCGGGAACTGAAAGAGAAAAAAGAAAAACTCAAGGGCGAGAACACCAAAAAGGAGCGGCGCGACTACGTGCCGCCACCTATTGTTCTGAAAGAAGAACACAAGGAGGACGCGGCTAAAAAAGTCCAAAAGAAGCCCGCCATTCCCCCGGAGCAATTTAAGCTGCTAGAAATTGGTGAAGGCTATAAGTTGCCCCCGGCCGAATTGTTGGACCTTCCCGAAGGAGGAAATCAAAAACTAGATACGGAAACGCTCCACGCCAATTCGCTCATTCTGCAGAAAAAGCTCGCCGATTTTGGTGTGGAAGGCGAAGTCGTCGCCGTGCGTCCCGGACCCGTGATCACTATGTACGAGTTCAAGCCGGCAGCCGGGGTCAAGGTGCGCCGAATCGTGACGCTTGCAGATGATTTAGCCATGGCCTTACGTGCAGTAAGTGTGCGCATCCTAGCCCCGATCCCCGGCGAGTCCGTCGTCGGTATCGAGATTCCAAATCCGCGGCGGGAGATCGTTTTCTTAAGAGAGGTGATCGAAAGCGAAGCGTATCGAGACGCAGACTCCAAATTAACCCTAGCTTTGGGGAAGGATATCAGCGGCTCTTCTTTCACCACCGATCTTGCCCGGATGCCTCACCTATTGGTGGCCGGCGCTACGGGAACCGGAAAATCGGTGTCCATCAATGCCATGATTCTCAGCATCCTCTTCAAGTCGACCCCGCAGGAGGTACAATTCATCATGGTCGACCCCAAGATGCTCGAACTCACGATCTATGAGGACATTCCCCACCTGCTCGTTCCTGTGGTCACGGACCCCAAGAAGGCAGCGGCGGCGCTTTTTTGGGCGATGGATGAAATGGATCATCGCTATCGTCTAATGAAAGACAAGGGCGCTCGGAACATCGACAACTACAACCGGGTGTTGGAAAAGGAAACCGCCACTAAGAAAGGCGTCATTGAGCTGATGGAAACCGACCCAAATGACGCGAAATCTGAACTCGGCGGCGACCTGTCAAAAGAGCCACCCCTCGTGCATGAACGGCTTCCGAGGATTGTGATCATCATCGACGAACTGGCCGATTTGATGATGTCGGTGGGCCGAGATATCGAAGAGTACATTACTCGACTGGCACAAAAGGCTCGGGCCGCAGGTATCCATCTTATCCTTGCGACTCAGCGTCCATCGGTCGATGTCATCACCGGGCTTATCAAGGCCAACTTTCCCGCTCGGATATCCTTCCAAGTGACGTCTCGCGTCGATTCTCGGACCATTTTGGATTCGATTGGGGCGGAGAAGCTCTTGGGCAATGGCGACCTACTGTTCTTACCTCCGGGGACAGCACGGCTAACCCGCGTGCACGGTGCCTTCGTCTCTGATCAGGAAGTCCGCAAGGTGATGAAGTTTATCAAACAGCAGGCAAGCCCTCGTTACCGCCCTGAGGTTTTTGAAGTCAAGAGGGAGGTTGAAGCTGCCGCAGTCGATGAAGAATACGATGAAATGTACGACCAGGCAGTTGCCATTGTAACCGAAACCCAACAGGCGTCGATCTCTATGATTCAGCGGCGATTGCGCGTAGGATACAATCGCGCGGCCCGGATGATCGAACAAATGGAACGGGAAGGCGTAGTTGGGCCACCGGATGGCGCCAAACCACGGGAAGTGTATGCTAGAAAGCTCGAAGCTTAGAACCGCCCCAAAGATTTTGTCGCGGTCCATCCTCGCTCTTGGAGTCACAATCGCAAGTGCGCAAAGCTTCGCCACGGAGAGCCGAAGCGCCGATCAGATTGTCGACAGCCTCCAAAAAAATTACGATGCCACCGTCGACTTCGTTGCGGACTTTCGCCAGGAGACCGAGGTAAAAACGCTCAACCGGAAACTCAAAGCCTCGGGCAAGCTCTATTTCAAGCGGCCAGGAAAGATGCTTTGGCGCTACGAAGAACCGAAAGGCCAGTTCGTCTTGGCCGACGGAAAAAACCTTTACTTCTACCAGCCGGAACAAAATCAAGTCATCAAGAGTCCTCTAAAAAACGCTTTCCGCTCCGATATACCGCTGTCTTTCTTGCTCGGACTAGGCAATCTAAAAAAAGATTTCAATGCCACGCTGAAAGGCACCGAGGAAAACCAGTATGTGCTCCGTTTGGAGCCTAAGGGTGAATTGGGCGGCTTCAGCGAGGTACTCGTGGCGGTCGGCCGGAGCACGTCTGATATCGACTGGGTAAGCGTACGCGACGCCGCCGCCAATGTCACGACAATCCGCTTTTCCGGTATGCGCAAAGGGGTTGGAGTCCAAGAATCTCTTTTCCGTTTCCAGGTGCCCGACGGCGTTGATATCGTGGAATTAGGTCAATGAGTTCCCGCAAACAAAAATTCAGCATCGTGAGTCTAGGTTGCGCCCGGAATTTGGTTGATTCCGAAGTCATGGCGGGTCTATTGCAGCAGAACCACTACGACATGGTCCACGAACCGGAGGACGCAGATGTTGTGCTGGTTAACACTTGCGGCTTCATCGACGCCGCTAAAGCTGAGTCCATCGACACCATCATTGAAATCTCACGGCTCAAAGAGGAAGGAAAGATCAAGAAGCTCGTCGTCGCCGGTTGCCTTGCGCAACGATATCCGCAAGAACTAGCCAAGGAATTGCCCGAGGTGGACCTTTTCATTGGAACCGGTGAGGTTCCGAAAATCGTCGAGATCCTTCAACGGCAAGAGGCAGATGCCAACCGCCGGCAATATGTCGGTATTCCACAGTACCTCTACGATCACGCCACCCCGCGCGTTAGAGCCACTCGTTCTTACACCGCCTTTCTCAAGGTCTCCGAGGGCTGTGACCATAAATGTGCCTTCTGTATTATTCCGCAGCTCAGGGGGCCGCATCGCAGTCGCTCCATTGACTCGGTGGTAAACGAGACCGCCTTGCTGGCACAAGGAGGAGTCAAAGAGATCAATCTTATTGCTCAGGATTTAACTGCCTACGGAAGGGATCGGAAAGACGGCACGACGCTCCTGGGTTTGCTCAAGAAAATGATCGAAGTTCCAGAGGTCGTGTGGATCCGGTTACTGTATGCCTACCCCAACTTTTTGGACGAGCCTCTGCTAAAAGTAATCCGCGAAAGTGACAAGATCTGCAAGTATATCGATATCCCCTTTCAACACATTAGTCATCGGCTGCTGCAAAGAATGAGGCGAGGAAAAAGCGGCAGCGCCGTACGGGAAACAGTCGAAAAACTTCGCGACGCTATACCCGCACTAACCCTTCGGACCTCCCTCATTGTCGGGTTTCCCGGCGAAACCGACGAAGAGTTTGAGACCCTGCTAGACTTTGTTGAAGAGACTCAATTCGATCGGTTAGGCGTCTTTAAGTACTCAGAGGAGGAAGGTACCGCTGCGGCCGATATGGATGGCAAAGTTTCCGAAGAAGAGAAAGAGAGGCGTTGGCAAGAAGTGATGGATCTCCAGGCGACGATCTCACAAAAAAAGAACCAGGCCTTGATTGGGACCATTGACCGAGTTATGATTGAAAATATCGATTCGGACTCCGGCAAGCTTGCCGGACGAACTCAAGCCCACGCACCAGAAGTTGACGGTGTTGTTTTTACAGATGGCTCGGAGGCATCTTCGCCGCCGAAGCCAGGAGATATCGTCGATGTCAAGATTACCGATGCTCTAGAATATGACCTGATGGGTGAGATACTCCATGCCTAAAATCGACCCTGAGAAAGAAAAAAAACAGCGAAGAGAATTTCTGAAGCAAGCTGCGGACACTTTGCAGGAAACCAAGAAGCAGCTACTCAAAGAAATGCAAGGCCGCGTCAAGGGAGAGACTGAAGGCGTCAAAGACGAGGGCCGAGACACCTATGATCTGGCCAGCGACGA
>JAHKKJ010000804.1 GCA_020027655.1 Deltaproteobacteria bacterium
ACGACCAGCGCGAGAAAACAAACGATGAGGATGAGCATCAGGATCGGATGATGGAAGATCAGCCAAATGCTCCCGAACACCGCCAAGTCTTCGGCGATACTGGCGAACCAATTGCTGAAAGGTTCGGGACTGACATTGAGCGCCAACCGCGTCGCCATCTTGGTGCCGTGGGCCGCGAAAGCGATGGTCCCGCCTGCCAGAACCGCGGCCAATTCCAATGCCGGATTTACATCGCCTAACGTACGCGCCGCGAGGATAGCGCCCGCCGGCACGCGGATAAACGTGTGCAGTACATCCCAGCCGTTGTCCACGTATGGAACCTTGTCGGCGAAAAATTCGATCAGGTACATGACGCACGCCACTGCGATAACTGCCGGATGGGTGAGGACTTGCAGGTCGGGCGGGAGCTGGATCATCTCCGTCCGCCCGGCGATGCCCAACGCTGCCACAGTGGCATAGAGATTGATGCCGGAGGTCCAAGCCGTCCCCATCGCCAAACTCAGTGCTTGAAGAGTGTCCATATTGGGACTCCTTTGAGGGCTGTGTCGCTACAGTGAAAGCAATAAATGTGTTGGCATAAATCACCCTCCCCTTAATCCCCTCCCGTCAAGACCCGTCAAGGGAGGGGAAACTTCTTTAGGTTCCCTCTCCCCTTGCGGGTTAGGGTGAGGGGGCATGTAAACTTATTTATGACCGTTACTATAGCGGCCTGCTCCTAGTTTGACGCTGTAGTTTGGAAAAACATTAACCCGATCAGATTTTCCACTTGCTTTCGATCTTGTCTTTGAATTCTTTGGTAAAGGCATTGACTGCCGGGAACTGATCCATCCATTTATAGGGCCGGCAGGCGTCGATCAAGACGCGGTCCGACGTATAGCCACGCGGCGAGCGCTCCTCCGGCGGCAAAGCAGGTTCGCAAACCGAAGCCCAGACCCCTTTCACAACGTCGAGCCCCTCGCGCACGTGACAGCGGGTAGCAATCGCCCAGATGACGTCGGCGGGGTTGGCGATATCGATGTCGTCGTCCACGACCACAACAAACTTTCCCCCATAGGCTCCCGCCCGCGCGCCCGCGGCAACGAGCAATGCTTGTTTGGAATGTCCGGCATAGCGCTGCTTGATTGCGATCACGGTGAAAGGGCCGGGTTGACCGCCGTAAACGAAGCCCCAGACGCCTTTGACCTCGGGAATTCCGGCTTTCTCCAGCTGCTCCCAGAGTGTGGCGGCGCCGAGGGGGATCGGTAGATAACTGGCTGGGGGTTTCAACGGCGGTGCCCCCAGCATAATCGGATCATTTCTATAATAGACCCGCTTCACTACCATGACGGGCGTTTCGCCGACGTTCTCTTCGGTGAAATAACCCGGCCACTCCCCAAAGGGTCCTTCCTTGGGCATCTCCTCGTCTTTCATGGGCGGAAGCTCGCCTTCGAGAACAATTTCGGCATTCGCCGGAATCGGCAAACCGGTCACGGCTCCCCGTGCCACGGGGACGGGCGATCCCTGTAGATAACCGGCAAACTCAAACTCATTTACGTCGGGTGGCAACGGCATTTGCGCCGCAAGGAAAACCGCCGGCCCTTGGCCTAAGGTGATCGCGATGGGCAGCGGCTTGCCGGCGTCTCTGGCGCGTTCGAAAGCGAGCCGGCCATGTTTGCCCATATTCATCTTGACCGAAACCTTGTTTTTATCCTGAACCATGACCCGGTAGGTGCCGATGTTGATCTTGCCGGTGTCGGGATCTTTTGTGATCACACCGCAACCGGTTCCCAAATAGGGCCCGCCGTCGAGGTCATGCCACTTTGGCGTGGGAAACTTGTAGAGATCGACCTCATGCTCGGCCATCTGGTTCTCGAAAATCGGGCCGCCTTCGACTTGTTGAACCGGGACGGGTTTGTACGCGGCGAGTTTTTTTCTCCAGGCGTAAAGATAATCTATGCCGCTTAAGTCGGGTGAGATTCCCATCGCCGGACCGGTGCGCTTGCAGGTACGAAAGACGTTAGAGATGACTCTGAATCCGCCCGGGAAGCCATTAAACTTGTTGAATAGCAGCGCCGGTCCTTCTTTTTCCGCGCCGCGCTCGGTCAACGCTCCAACTTCCAAGTTGAGATCGACGCCCTCAAGTCGCCGCAGCTCGCTCATTTCCTCGAGAGCTTCGATGTACCCGCGCATATCCGTGATGTCTGCCATTTTTTATCCTCCGTGATCGAAGGTCATAGTATTGTGGAGGGGTAGAGGTGTCAATACAGATCGCACGCCAGCAGGCTGCTGAAAAAAAAGACTCATATGCTTTTGCGCTCAATCGCCTCCATTCAGTTGGCTTATGGCCTATGGCTTATAGCGTATGGTTCCTGGGTTCATCCATATGCCATAAGCGATCAGCCATATGCGAAGTACGCGCGCACCTCGCCTCCGAGATGCTTTTGAGCAGCCTGCAAACAGAGTTTTTCAACAACCTCGAAGAGTGTTCGCGGCGGATGTTCTCTTGCACTTGGAGCTTCGTTCCTTTACCTTGAAAGACAATGTCTCAGTTGCTTTTTTGTCTCATTGCCTTCGTTAGCGTGCTGTTTGCGCTACCCGGGGGCACTTACGCGACCAAAGTTCAGGAATTTGTTCTGGACAATGGTCTCAAAGTACTGCTGCTGGAAGATCACAAGAGCCCGGTTGTGACCTTCCAAGTCTGGT
>JAHKKJ010000805.1 GCA_020027655.1 Deltaproteobacteria bacterium
GCCTACGGCGAGCACGAGACCACCCCACCACGCCGGGCCGCCACCCAACAAATCGAGCGTGAGGCGCAGGAGTCCGTACACGCCCATCTTAATCATCACGCCGGACATTAGCGCGGAGACATGGCTGGGTGCAGCGGGATGCGCGCGCGGAAGCCACACGTGCAATGGGACAATACCCGCCTTCGAGCCGAAACCAAGGAAAGCCAGTACGAAGACAGTGTCCCGAACGGCGGGAGTTAGCGATGGCGCGATCGACCGCAAATCGGCAAACGCACCCGAACCCGTTCCGCCCGTGAGCAGCAGGAATGCCGCTAGTAGCATGACCAGCCCGGCGTGTGTCATGCCGATGTACCACAAGCCTGCATTCCGTGTCCTCTCTTCGCCCGCTTCGGTCATGACGAGAAAGTATGAGGTGAGCGACATGCCTTCCCACATCAACAAAAACGTGAGCACGTTGTCGGCCAGCGTGACGAGGCTCATCGTCAGCAGAAAGAGGTTGAACATCATGCCCAGCAAGCGCAGAGAAGCGCGGCCATCTTCATAAACCGCCGTGTAACCTGCGCCGTACAGCGCGGCCGGTATAGCGCCGACGCCGATGACAACAAGGAAAAACGCGCCGAGCGAATCAAGCCGCAACGCGAGACCTCCGCCCAAAGGCAAGAGTTCAGGGACAAAGAGCGTGAACGGAACGCCCGTGGCGATCACCGTTGCCCCGAGCGCCAGCCCCGCGCTTGCGCCCGCGATCGCACCCAGCGCAACTAACCCGCGCCCGAGCGACTTGCGAGCACTCACCAGTGCGGCGAGGGCGCCGAGCCCATAGGCTATGAACATCGCGAGAAATAGAGTTTTCATCAGCTACTAAGATGAAAGTTGAGAGATTGGGATTTAACTCATTTCTTCTGCGGCAGCCGACCCAGTGCTGCCAAGATGCCCTGCAGGATTTCGGCGGGTTCGGGAGGACAGCCGGTCACGAAAGCATCCACTGGAATGACGTCCGCGACGCTTCCAATGACAGCGTAGCTGCCCTTGAAGACACCACAATGCTTGGCGCAGTCCCCCACTGCTACAACCAGTTTCGGAGCGGGAGTTGCCTCGTATGTTTTGAGCAACGGTACTTCCATGTTCCGCGTCACCGGTCCGGTCACAAGCAGCATATCCGCGTGGCGTGGCGACGCCACGAAGTGAATGCCGAAGCGCTCGCTGTCATACACGGGGCTGGTGAGACCGCTGATTTCAATTTCACAGCCGTTACACGAACCGGCGTCCACTTCACGAATAGCCAAGGCGCGCCCAAGATGACACCGGATCTCAGCGCGTGTCTCATGAGCCAGCTCAACGTTCCTCGCCGGGTCGCCGTTGAGCGGCTCGGTTACAAGTCCGGTGCGGATGAATTTAGACAGCAGCACTACTAGCGTCTTTCCTTTCGTAGTTCACGCAGCATTGTTTGCGTACCGCTCAACTGATTCTCAAAGATGAGCCGCGCGGTTTTCAGCAGCTCGCCCACCAGCGGATCCCGAACTGCGTACTTAACTGTCGTGCCGAGTTTTTGAGCAACCACAATGTTCTTGCCGCGTAGCACTGCAAGCTGCTGGGAAACCAACGGTTGGTCTAGTTGAAGCGTGTCCTGAAGCTCCTGCACACTCCGCTCGCCGACAGACAGGATCTCAAGAATACGGATGCGAACGGGGTGAGCCAGCGCCCTAAAGAATTCCGCCTTGAAGACCTGCAGCTGGTTGTTAGTTTCCTGCATATTCAAATATTACTATATATTTAGTTTTTGAACAATCAAAGCGACACCTTCAACCGGTTCGCCACTGGATTGAATTCACCTGCGAACTTCCCACCCTTTCTCACCTGTGAGGAATTCCGGAAGCTTTTTCGCATTAATGAAAACGAATTAAAGCAATCAAACTTGAAGGTGCGGAAACTACAGGAAAAATTTTGCTTGCCTTTTGGCACAGACGCTGCAGCAGAAAAGTGTGAAAGATGGGAGGGTATGAACATGGCCACCACCGCACCTGTTGGCAGATACAATTGGATGAAAGTCGTCGACATCATGACCAGGGATCCCTTGACCGTAACGCCAACGGAGACCATCGGCCAAGCCGATGAGCTCATGAATACAAACAAGATCCGCCAGCTCCCTGTGGTACAGGGAAAGGATCTGGTCGGTATCGTTACGGATCGGGACATCCGCTCTTTCCTCAGCGGCTCGCTCTTGGAGGGTGTCGAGGCTAGAGAGGAAGCGCTGAATACCAAGGTCCGAGAGATCATGACCACCGAGCCCATGAGTGTTTCGTCCGACGACGATCTCCAGGAAGCCATAGAGCTCATGATCGATGAGAAGATCGGCGGGATTCCGGTGGTCGACGAGGCGGAGGGGCTAGTGGGTATCGTTACCTACGTGGATGTTTTGCGCTGTTTTTTGAACCGATTGCAGGAAGAGTAATCGATTTAAAGGAGAAACAATATGAAGAACGGTAAAGAAGGCGCGGTTCGAGAGATCATGATGGGTTCCCCGGTAACGCTAAAGCCTGAGGATACGTTGGATTTGGCCAATGATGTGATTTCTTTGGGGCGAATTCGCCATATTCCGGTAGTGGAGGATGGGCGGCTGATAGGATTGTTGAGCGAAAGAGATATGCTGGGCGCGGCGGCAACGACGATCTTCGGTCTTAAG
>JAHKKJ010000209.1 GCA_020027655.1 Deltaproteobacteria bacterium
CGAAATCCGAAACAAACTATGAGGCAAACAAATCCCAAATATCAAATCATCCAAACATGGTGAGAGTGCTCGTTTCGAATTTTTCTCCTTTTGGTCATTTGAATTTGTTTCGGATTTCGAGCTTCGAATTTTGATTTGATACTTGGCAGGGGGAAAATCAGAGAGTTGCGATCTAGGGAGTTTTCGCGTCTATGGCTAATCTAAAATTGTGCTTCATTACGGGACCCCATGAAAGAGTGATGCCGTTGCTCGATGGCAGAGTAAAGATCGAAGGCGTTGAGAATCTTGTATCCACGATTTCTGATCCATCGGTCACATTCTGGCGCCAGTTGACATTCGGGGAATTTGAAATATCCGAAATGTCGCTATCGAGCTATCTAATCGCGAGATCCAAAGGGATGGATATGATTGCCATTCCCGCTTTTCCGGCGCGCCGTTTCATGCACTCCGAGCTCTTCATCAACGTGGATTCGGGAGTTAAGAAACCAGAAGACCTTGCTGGTAAGAGAATCGGCGTGGGGGATTACCAGCAAACATCAGCACTCTGGACGCGTGGTGTTCTCGAGCACGATTTTGGCGTGTCTCAGTATGAAGTTGAGTGGTGGATGGAAAGATCCGAGGACCTTAGCCACGGCGGTGCGACCGGGTTTGCCCCTCCTCGAGGTATCAAGTTCCAGCGTATCCCGGAAAATAAAAGCTTGGCCTCTATGCTTGTTAACCACGAGCTCGATGCCGCTCCAGTGTCCCGCGCTTTTAGACCGGAGCAGAACATCGTCGACCGTTCCACAAGGATACGAGCGTCGGGCGGCGATTGGAGCAAAGTAAAGCCTCTCTTTCCAGACAAAATCGCCGAAGGCACGAGATTCTTCAACGCACACGGCTTTATCCCCGCCAATCACACAATCATTATCAGGGGTGACGTTTATAAGAAGTATCCCTGGCTTGCGTTTAACCTGTACTCGGCATTGTTGGAAGCGAAGAAGTTGGCGGAGGAAACACTAGCGAGACGGATTCCCCAGAGCTTAGTGTTCGGGCCCGAGTATTTGGCAAAGACACGTGAGATTTTTGGTCATGATCCGTTCCCCTACGGCGTCGAGGCGAATCGAAAATTTCTCCAGACGACCATCGATTTCTCCTATGAGCAGGGGCTAACGCCCGGCAAGGAACAAGTTGCGGACCTTTTCGCCCCCAGCACGCGCACGGTGTAGTGAAGAGGCGTTGATTGTCCGGATGAAAACGCAAAGTCTTATATTCTCCGTCCTCACTTCCAAAGGCACAATTGGAGCAGACGTTAAGCAGCGCGGTAGATGAAGGGATCATACATCTCTAGAAAGCAAACTATCCCACTACTGAGGAGACGGCCATGTTGAGCGTTGACGAGAATGAAATGTTGACCAAAGTAGACGCTGGAACACCTGTTGGCGAGTTGATGCGCCGCTATTGGCATCCGGTCGCGACCTCTCAGGAGATCAAAGAGAATCCGGTGAAGGCAGTTCGCCTGCTCGGCGAATCGTTGACCCTGTTTCAAGATCGCCAAGGTCGTTTGGGTCTCATTGACCAGCGTTGCGCTCACCGGCGTGTCGATTTGAAATACGGCATCCCTGAAAACGAAGGCTTGCGTTGTCCGTACCACGGGTGGTTGTACGATCGGACTGGTCAGTGCCTCGAGCAACCCGCTGAGACTGAAAAGACGACGTTCAAAAATACCGTCAAGCTAAAAGCATACTCGGTGCAGGAGCTTGGTGGACTTGTTTGGGCCTACATTGGTCCACAGCCCGCGCCGCTGCTGCCTCGCTGGGATCTATTCGTGCTCGATGGTGTCTTCCGGCAAATCGGCACCACGCTGCTGCCATGCAACTGGCTGCAATGTCAGGAAAACGCTGTCGACACCGTTCATACCTCTTATGCTCACGGACTTTTTGGGCTTTATGCTATTGAACGACGCGGCATAACCGATCCGCGAAAAATCAAATCCTTCCAGCGCATCAGTCGTCCGCACAAAGAGATTGCTTTTGATTACGTTCCGTTCGGAATTCAGAAACGGCGCCTGATCGTCGGAGAGCCGGAAGATAATGAACGATGGAGAACGGGACACCCCATGGTTTTTCCTAATTACGTGCGAATTGGACAAACCGGGTATGCGGAGTTTCAGATTCGTGTTCCAATAGATAACACCCACACGTGGCATTTGGGGTACCAGGTTTTCTTTCCAGGCCCGGATGTTGATGTGCCGAAACAAGACCCCGTGCCCGCCTACGAAGTGCCGATCCAAGATTTGCCAGATTTTGTTTTGGGCCAAGACCTCCTCTGTTGGGTCGCACAAGGAGAGATTCTCGATCGATCCAAGGAAAGACTGGGCGAATCGGACCGCGGTCTGGTCATGTTTCGCAATATGCTCAAGGAACAAATAAAAATTGTTCAGGAGGGCGGCGACCCGATGAACACTTTCCGCGATCCGGCGAAGAACGAGCGTATCGATGTCAGCATGGAAGATCGCGGGGGCGTGGACGCCTACGAAAAAGGGGGCGTTCGTTACATGAATCAAGGGACTTATAGCACGGTGCTGGATCAACTTGATGATCTAATGACTAAGGGGGCCGAGGCAGCGCGAAGAGCTCGGCAATAATTAAGTAAGGTTCCGCAGTTGAACGTAAGTCATGAGCGAGGAGCAAACCTTCGATAGTGAAGACAATGCATTCTGCCTCTGAGCATGGCAACAATGGTAAGTGCTGTGCGTCAGTACGTTACCCATGAAGCAACACGCTAAGAGCAAAAAAGACTTTGAAGCTGCACAGTTGGGTGTCTTCGCTATTGAATTGCGGAATCCGGGTTGAATAATCCACGATGATTTCCAAAAGAGTGGAGGTTGAAACATGAAACAGGAAGCAGCGACCAACAAGCCGCGAGTAGAGTACAGCAGCGAGAGCGCGGAGAGGTAGACTTCGATCCACCGAGTCGCGGTATGGGAATCGATGCAACCATGAAGTTCAAGGATGCGAAGTTCCCCCCGGTCAATAAAGTCAGTAGCGCACTTATCGACAAGGTTGCTGCTCGTTGGGACGAGTTTGGCTTGCCGTAACTCAGGCCGGGCATTGTTGAAAAGACACAAGCCCTGCTATCCAGCGAAAAACGGAATATGTGGAGGTTTTAATGGAAAGGGTTGCGAATGATTTAAGGGACCGGGTAGCAGTTATTACTGGCGGAGCGAGAGGAATGGGGAGGGCTTATGTCCGGGCGTTTCTGTTAGCAGGAGCGAAGGTTGTTGCGACAGATAGATCATGGTCTGGCGTTGACGAGTTTAAGGAAGAGCTCAAAGATCACAACGAAAATATCTTCGTTGCGGACATGGATGTCACGGACGATGCTCAGATTGACCACACTTTTCAGGCCACTTTGGATAAGTTTAAGACGGTGGATATTCTCGTTAACAATGCTGCGATGCGTTCACGCGATTTATACCCGCCGAAAGGACGAGCGACAACGCTTGAAACTAAAGATTCAGATTGGGAGAGACTATTCAAGGTTAATGTGTTCGGTGCCTTGAAAGTTATCAGACGGTTCATTCGGCCGATGATCGAGAAACGTAAGGGAAGCATTATCAATGTGGTGAGCAGTGGGATAGTCAATCATTCCCATGGAGGAGGCTATGCCGCGCTCCGGCCTAACAGCATGGAAATGCCGTATATGTCGTCCAAGGCGGCGCTCGCCACGCTGAGCTTTTACCTCGCCGATGAGGTGAAGCAGTTCAATGTCGCGGTCAACACAATTATTCCCGGGCACACTCGAACCACCGGGTTTGACGAACAGAATCGGGCCCGTCTGCAATCTGGAGGAAAGGCGGGACCTCTCCCGGTCGTACCCGAGCATGTGACACCGCTCGTGTTACACCTGGCCTCGCAAGATGCGACTGGAATTACCGGGCGCATGTTTGACGTGATGCAATGGAATATCGAACATGGTATCGGCGGGCATGAAAAATGGGCAGATAAGTCCTTTTCTTACGACCGCTTGATGTCACGCTAACCTCAACAACTCCTGACTGGAGTTCGATTAATAGCTCCTTCACTAAGGACGAGAATCCGAGGAAGTGTCCCGGCGCTTTCGGTTCTGCAGCGCTTCATTAACGATTTCATTCACCGGCCCCATGTCGATCCATTCCGGCCGCCCTGAATAGATGTACCTTTCGCCTTTAACGCGACGAGACGAATGAGGCACAAGATCTTTGGGAACTGCTGCTATTGATGTTGTCCGCAGAATAGAGGCAGGAAGCGAATCCGACAGACACGAGGATTGTTAATCCTCGTAGCGCGTCTAACCACAAGAAATCACAATCGAATTTTTCTGCTTTGCCATGACTTTGCCATAACGAAACAGCTATGGGAAAATGAATCTTGCCACGTGGGAAGAAACGAAATGGCAGGAATGAAAGGCAAGAGCGGACCTCCAGGCACATGAACGCCTTCAAGCACGGGCTCGCCTCCAGATAACTGCGCCATTTAAGACGAAGCGAAACAAAATCTACGGTAGCGCGGCAGGCCGATGGTTACCGAGTACAGTGGGCATGAATTCTGGTGCGAACGTTTCTGCTACCAGAATCAGTCACAACATCCTGCGGTCGAACAGAACGTGATCTTACAGTTTGCTGTACTTTAAACCACTTGTTTCGCCCTATTCCGGCTCATTCTGGCCCTCGACAGAGTTCGATGCTGATTGCCTCTACGCCCGGTACTTCGCCTCGATTTCCTTCAACTCTTTGTTGCCGAGATTGCTGTACCATTGGCGCGTTTCGTCGATGCCCGGCGTTTCCTTGAAGTAACGCGCCTCTGTGCCGTTCTTCTTTAGCTCCTCTAAACATTGACGCATGCCGTGCAGCGCCGCAACCTGCAAGACCGTGGGAATACAGCCGACTCGGCCACCCAACTCACCGTAACGGTCGATGGTCATAATCTGGCGCGGCGGAACTCCAACCATGGGTTTGCCAATCTTGGCGAAGGCTTTAACATCTTCTTCACTTCGGGCGCTCACCCATACGGCGTCGGCACCGGCTTCGGAGCAAGCTTGCAAGCGGTCAAGCCGTTGTTGCAGCGAGTCCTTCACTTCTGAGCGGGCGATGATCACCATGTTTTCGTCACGTCGCGTGTCGACGGCGGCTTTAATCTTAGCCATCATCTCTTCTTTGGAAACTACGCCGACGTCGAAACCCTCATGCCCAGCCCGCTTAGGCGTCATCTGATCTTCAATGTGAATCGCCGCGACGCCGGCGCGCTCGAATTCGCGCACCGCGCGGACAACGTTCACCACATTGCCGTAGCCCGTCTCCGCGTCGCTGACGATAGGCAGTTGGACCGCCTCGACAATCTCCCGCGCCCGATTAATCATCTCGGTGAGTGTGAGCAGCCCGGCATCGGCGAACCCCAGGGAGCGATGCTGGCCGCTACCCGAAATATGCACGAGGGGGAATCCAAGCCATTCGACCAGCCGCGCCTGAATGCCGTCATTACAACTCGGCGCAATGTGACATCCCGGTCCTTGCATCATTTTGCGTAGTGCCTTTCGTTTTTCCGTTGTTGTCGCTTCCATGTTATTTTTCCTTTCTTTCTTCTTTAGATTTTTTACTCGTAAGAACTCACCGCGGAGGCGCGGAGGACGCGGAGTAAAGAATTCTTGATCAAGAAATATTCCGAACTCTGCGAACTCAGCGTCTCGGCGGTGATATAATCCTTACTTTGACTGCCGCTCTGCCGTGTCAGGCGGGTCGTGGCAGCATTGCTCTTTCACCCACTCGAATCTCAGCGGCGATCATCGCCGGGTCACCTACCGGCGGCCGCGTTGGGCGCCACGGCACTAACGAGCCCGCCCGCATTCACACTCTGCATGTCATGACGCACGCCGAGGCGCAGGCCAAAGTATCTGATAATAAGAGCGCCGGTCACCGTGAAGCCGATGATGAAGATGCTAATGATACTCGCAGCCTCCCGATTACTGACGGCAATCGACGACAGTTCAAGAGCCATGAGCGAAAGCGTCATGGTGTCGCGGGAGGCAAGCAGGATAATGCTGCCGGTGGCGCCGGCTGCACTGACAAAGTTCATGACTGCCAGGAGCATCAGACTAGGCATGAGCAGCGGTAGCCAGATCTGGAAGTAAGTTCTGATCCACCCCGCTCCGGACACGCGCGCGGCTTCCTCCATATCCGAGCCGACCTGCACGAACACCCCTTTCATCACGTTCACACCCGTGGTTTTCCCCTGGAGGATGACCACGATGATCAGCGCCCAGATGGTCCCGAAGAGAAAGTTGAGCACCGGCGTACCGAGGAACAACCACAAAAGACCGAGGCCCGCGAGGATACCCGGGATCGCCCCGGAACACCACACCATCAGGTCCAGCATTCCGCGGCCCGGCAAGCGCGTGCGCATCAGGATATACGCGATCACCGAGAACAGCAGCGGGCTGACGATGGCAGCAGTGGTGCCCAGCAGCAAGGTGGTACGCAGCGCCTTAATAAACACAGGATCGC
>JAHKKJ010000806.1 GCA_020027655.1 Deltaproteobacteria bacterium
CTGTTGCAGATTATAATTAGGAATCGTGGGGCGGGCGTGATGAACGTGATGCAGACCAATGTTGCCTGAGAACCATCGGAGGATTTTCGGCAGCTTGAAATAAGAACTACCCTCCAGCGCCACTCGCACGGGGTCCCAGAATTCATGGCGGGCCCAATACACACTTTCAAATTGATGCTGAACATAAAACAACCACAAGCCAAAGGTGCTGGCGATCAGAATAATGGGCAACTGAATCAAGAGATATGTCTGAAAGCCAATCGTTGAGCTCGCCACCGCGATAATGGCCAGGAGCGCCAGGTTGGTAAAAAGCACGCTGCGGCGCTCTTTCTTTCCCGCGCCTTTGGTAGAAAATCGCTGGAAAAATAAAAACAGCAGTGCCGGACCCGGACCGAACAAGACGAAGGGATTTCGATAGATCCGGTACGCGAGCCGTTTTCGCCGGGGCGCTGCCAGATACTCCTGTTTCGTCATCGTCCAAATATCGCCGACGCCCTGTCGATCAACGTCTCCCTGCGTGGCATGATGTATATTGTGGGCATATCTCCAGTCTTCGTACGGCGTGAATGTCAAAATACCTGAGACATAGCCCAGGATTGTGTTTGCCCGGCGCGACGCAAAGAAGGAGCCGTGACAGCAATCGTGAAAAAGGATGAAAACGCGGACCAGGATGGCTCCTGCCACCACAGCCAACGCCAGAGTGACCCAATAGGGATACCCCTGTCGAATCGTGTAGAACATCAGGGCCCACAAGACGCAATAAGGAACAAACGTATCAAGGAGTTGCCACAGCGATTTGCGGAGATCCGAATACGCGTACCTACCGATGGCCTGATACCAAGCCGGTTTGGGCATTTTCAGTTTCCTAGATCCTGCATCAACGAGCATATCGCCTCTCCTGGTGCCGAGAAATTATCATTGCCGATCTGTCTTTGAATCAGCTCGTCGACCGGCGAGAAAGAGATTTATTCCGCCCGGGAACCGGCGCGAAAGGTGAAGACGAAGGAGGTGGTGAGGAATAAGTCCTTGATCAGGCTGGTGGTGAGTTTTCCGGGGTGGATGTTCCATAGCCTCATGCCTTTCAGGTGTTCGAGCGTGTCGTTCCAGAAGCGCTGGAGCGGCTCACGGGAGTAGAGCGCCCGATTGTTCAACGCGTCAAACTTGGCGTGCAGGAGCCGATACTTTGACGGCAAGCTGTGTCGCAGGCGTGAATAGGCCTCCTGCCAATCCTGCATCCGGCTTCCCAGCCGAATGCTTCTCTGCATACGAACCATCTCATCGAGCCAGCCGCGGGCCGCCTCCCCATCGCTAAGATAAAGCCGCATTTCCTGCAACCGCGATTGCAGACCCTGCCATTGCCGCAAAAAGGCGTCCAGATCTTTACGCGTGAAAAGTATCTTGGCGGATAGCTCTTCAAAGGGATCCAACAGGGCCTTGGCCTGGCCGGGGAGCATCGACTTGGCGTTGCTATAGGCTTTCTGCCACTCCGCGATCTTGAGCGCCTGCCAAATCTCCCCCTGGATTCGCTGCGCCTCTTCGAGCCAGCGCTCTTCTCTTTCGCTCTTCTTTCGCGTTTGTAGCCATACCTCTTCCATCTCCTTTAAGAATTTGGCCCAGGCGATGAACAGATGAGAGACTTCCCTAGCGCGCTTCCAGAGATGGACCGGCAGGGGATCGACGGCGAAACCGGGCCGGCGCGATAACCGGTCCTTTAATCTAAAGAAGCCGGCGATCATCGGGTGTTCCCGTTCGATCACCGCGGCGTTTTTGTACCAGAAAAAGATCGACATGAGGTTCCAGTAAGCCTTGGGGTTATGGCTCCAGCGCGACAGGATCCTGATCATGTTCTCCTTGCTATAGAAGGATTTCCACGCATCCTCGTAAACTTGGGTCCATTCCTCAGCGCTCATGTTCGGATGCGCGATGGTGGCATGGAAGGAGTCCCGCTTGTTGAAGTCCGGGTCCATCCACTCGCCGCGCTTCTTCATCTCCCGGTGATCGTGGGAGCCGGGAAGGGGAGTCAGCATGAAGAAAGAGGCCTGATCCGGCTGGATCACATCCATCAGGTAGCGGATGTCCTGGGGGACTTGCGCTTGGGTGTCAAAGGGAAGACCGATAATGTAGCCGGTATGGACGACGATGCCGGCGTCGTGCCACTCCTTGATGATCGTCTGGTACTCTTCGACGTGATTTTGCCCTTTGCCTTCGGCCTTGAGATTCTCAGGATTCACGCTCTCCATCCCGATAAAGACCTGGGTGCAGCCGGCTTGGGCCGAAAGCCGCACGAAATCCTTCGGTTTACGGGCAAGATCTACCTGCATCATGAAAGAGATCTTGATGCCTTCTTTTCTTAGTTTGATGATCTCTTCGAACGTCTCCCGCCAGAGTTTCTTACGGGCAAAGTTATCGTCGGTGAAGAAGTAAAACGAGACCCCGTGCTGGCGATAGTTCATGCGCAAAAGCTCGGCGATGCTCTCGGGGCTGCGCTCGCGCATTTTCCGGCCTTGGACGTTGATAATGGTGCAAAAGGAGCAGGCAAAAGGACAGCCGCGGGACGTGTCGGCGGTGCCGAAGGAAGGTTGGGCAAAGTGGCGCATGGTCTTGGGACTGATCCGGGGGAGCGGTGAGTTGCCGATGTCGACGAGGTTTTGCAGGTCTTGGGCGAATGAATAAATG
>JAHKKJ010000210.1 GCA_020027655.1 Deltaproteobacteria bacterium
AGCTCATGAAGCCGACGGCGTTTATCGTAAATACTTCGCGCGGACCGGCCATCAGAGAGACCGACTTGGTCCGGGCGCTCAACGAGAAGATCATTGCCGGCGCGGCACTGGACGTTTTCGAGGAGGAGCCGATGCCGGCAGATAACGCGTTGCGGCAAGTCGATCCGCATAGGCTGATCCTCACACCCCACAATATCGGCGCCAACCCTGGTTCGGGGGAGGCGGGTCAAAAAATGGCGGCGGAAAGCATGCTGGCGATCCTCGACGGTAAGATACCGGACACGGTGGTGAATCCCTTGGCGATTCCGCGCTGGAAAGAAAGGTTTTGTTCGTAGCGTTAGACTAGTCTGTCCCAGAAGTTCGCAAAAGAAGTCGGTGGTCTCCCCACCGTCATGCCCGCGAAAGCGGGCATCCAGAAGCGTCCGGGTCGCGCTAGCTATCGCCAGCGGCCCGGAATGACGATTGAATTATGTAACGAACTTCTGAGACACCACACTAGGCTAGCAGCTTGCTAAAAAAAGGTTCTGAGCGCCGTCGAAGGACTCCCACAGAGTTTTTCAGCAGCTGCTAGAGGCAAGGCGAGTTGGTGATGATGTTCCGGTACCGCGGGAAATTATTGTGCCTGGCGCCAATCCCAAGGATTTTTTTGACAGCCGATTTTTGAAAAATATCGAAGACAGCGGTTTTGTGCAGGAGCTATATGGCCGCCGATAGCTTATCTAGGAGTTCTTTGACAACCGGTTCTTAAAGGAGTTAGAAGAGAGTGATACGGCAAACCCCCCGTACCACGGACTCACGTCCGTGGCTTTGGGTCGCTGCCCTGCGGGGAGGTTTAAAGTATTCGTCCCAGCACTCACGTGCGGGGCGTTCTGTGGTACGGGGTAAACGTTAGGAGGAGACCGGCTGAATGAATATCCGAGCAACTAAATTGGCAGCAGGGCGGTTGGCGGCGCCTCTGCTAGCGCTGCTGTTCTTTGCCGCGGGTTTAGCCCAGGCTGCGGACAAACTGGTGGGGATTCATTCGGCGCGGGTTATGTCGCAATCGATGCCGTGGATGGCGCAAGAAGCGGGCTTGTTCAAGAAATACAATCTCGATTTCAGTTTAGTCTTTATTTCTTCGTCGGGAATCGTGACCGCGGCTTTGTTGGGCGGCGACGCGGAGATGACCGTGACCGGCGGCGTCGGAAACGTCGCTGCTTATAGCCGCGGTTCTACTGACGTCGTGTTCATCGGCGGAGTCAAAAACACCATGACCCAAACACTGGTGGCCGGCGGCGCTATCAAGAAACCTGAAGATCTCAAAGGAAAGAAGATCGGCGTCAGCCGGATCGGCGGCAATTCGCACTATTTCACGATCCAGGCGCTGCGCCGCTTCGGCATGGACGCCAGTCGCGACGTTCAATTCATTCAAACCGGCGGCGATCCCGAGACCTTTGCGGCGTTCGTCAGCGGATCCATCGATGTTGCCAACCTCACGCCACCGACGGACGCGCTAGCGATCGCGCGGGGGTATCATTATGTGATCTACGGCCCCGATCTGAAGATTCCCTATGCCGCGACTGCATTCGTGACCAAGCGCTCCGTGATAGCCAAGCGACCCCAGGTCATCGGCAACTTCATGCGCGCGATGGCGGAAACCGCCAAGGTTATGCACACGGACCGCGAGTTTGTTTATAGAGTGCTGGGCAAGTATCTGCGCGTAACCGACCGCAATGTTCTTGACTCGGCGTACAACGCTGAAATCAAGGTTTTGGAACCGCGCCTCGTGATCAAGCCGGAATCCTTGCAGGCGATTCTGGACGAACTTTCGCAAACGGACGCCCGCGCGAAGAAAGTCAAACCACAGGAACTGATCGACAGTCGTTATCTGGATGAAATGGAAAAGAGCGGTTTTTTTGATCAACTATGGGCTAAGAAATAGGAAAAAAAAGGAGGAGCCATGCAAGAATTAATAATCTCGGCAGATTCTCACGTTATCGAAGTTCCCGATCTCTGGGAGAAGGGCATGCCGCAATCACTTAGGGAACGGGCGCCAAAAGTCTATTTCGACGAAAAGAAAGACGCCTGGTTGTTCGGCTCGGCGGAGGTGATCCCGCAAGCCGTCGGTGGCTTGTTCATGGCCGGGCAGCAACCGGACAATCTGGAAAATTTCCGCAGGGCCGGATTCGCTGTAGCGCGTCCGGGCGGTTGGGATCCCATTGTCCGCATGAAAGACATGGAAACGGACGGTGTCTCCGCCGAAGTTTTATATCCGAGTTTAGGACTGGGACTCTATTGCGTTGAAGACCCGACTCTCCAGGAAGCGCTGTTTCGAACCTATAATGACTGGCTGATCGATTACTGCCAGAAAGTGCCGGATCGTTTATATGGCATCGCGCTGATTTCAATGTACGACATCGATCACGGCATCGCCGAAGCTGAGCGCTGCAAAAAAGCCGGGATGGTCGGAACCATGATCTGGCAGGTGCCAGACGCGAAGCTGCCTTTTACTTCAGAGCATTACGAGCGCTTCTGGGCCGCGTCGCAAGATCTGGACATGCCGATCCACCTCCATATCCTTACCGGCTTCGGCGCCAGCATGAATCGCGGATCGGCCAAGGGGATAACCCGGTATCGTAACAGTGTGAATCAGACCCGAGAGATCGAAGACGCTCTGTTCGATATGATTTTTTCGGGGGTTCTCGAGCGCTATCCCAAACTGAAAATCGTTTCCGTGGAGAACGAAGTGGGCTGGATGCCGTTTTGGCTGGGGCAGTGCGACAAGTCCTTCAGGCGCCATCGCCACGCTGAGAAGCTCCCCATCGATAAACCACCCAGCGAGTATTTCCAGCGGCAAGTCTACGCGACTTTCTTCAATGACCATGTCGGCGGACGGCTGTTCACCTGGTGGGGCAGCGACAACTGCATGTGGTCCAATGATTATCCGCACCAGAATTCGACCTGGCCGAACTCCCGCGACGTTATCGCCCGTGACATGGGTCATTTGGCAGCGGCCGACCGCGCCAAGTTGCTGAATACCAACGTGACAAAACTTTACAATTTGAAGATCCCTGCTTCGGCGGCTAAGGTACGGGCAAATGGGGAAAGCGTTTCGGCGCACGCTTAAAATTCGTCGACTTAAAAAGTGACCTCCTCTCTTATCTCCCCCGCGACGGGGGAGATGTAAGAGGGGATTCCGAAAAACCTGAAGCTTGAAGGTAGAACAACCGAGGAGAAGATTATGGAATTACGCGATGCAATCAAAGTATTGGATTCCGATGCTCATGCGCGGGATTTTGATGAGGACATCAGGCCCTATTTGGTCGAACCTTACCGCAGCCAAAAGGCGCCGTTTCTGCCGCGGGAGATTTACGACCGCAATCTCGGCGGGACGTTGGGCCACTCGGGCGCAAAACACGAGGAGCGACTAGCGGCCATGGACAAGCAGGAGATCCACACAGCGGTGATGTATCCCACCAGCGGTCTTGGTATCGGTCGCGCCCGTGAACCAAACTACAATGCCGCGCTCTGCCGGGCGTATAACGATTTTATTTCCGACTATTGTAAAGCGTCGCCGCGGCTCAAGGCCGTCGCCAACCTTCCGGTCAACAACCCCGCGGAGGCCGTCAAGGAGCTCAACCGAGCCGTAACCAAGCTCGGACTTTGTGGCGGCATGCTCGCGGCTCAGGCGCATAATAAGAATCTCGGCAGCCCCGAGTTCTATCCACTCTATGAGGAGGCGCAGCGCTTGAACACGCCGGTTGCCGTTCATGCCTTCGGCGGAGACGAAGCCGGTACCGAGATTTTCGATCAATTTATCTGCCTCCACACCACGGGACATCCGTTTCCCGTGTTGCGCCAGCTGACGGGGATGATCTTCGGCGGGATCCCGGAATTGTATCCCAAGCTCAAGATCGGTTATCTCGAGATTGGCTGCGGCTGGATTCCTTACTGGATGGAGCGCATGGATGAAGAATGGGAGAAACGGGGGCACGTGGAGGCGCCGCTTTGCAAGAAAAAACCAAGCGAATATTTAACGGGCGGGAATATCTACTACGGCTGTGAGCCGGAAGAAAAAATGATGGGCTACATCGTCAATGAGATCGGCTCGAAGACCTTGATGTATGCGTCGGATTATCCGCATTGGGATATGAGCTGGCCGGAATCGGCGGTGATCATCTGGCGCAGAGAGGATCTTTCCACGGAGGCGAAGAAGGATATCCTCGAGAACAATGCCAGGCGCTTTTACGATCTGAACTGACGACGAGGCCGCTGGATTTTCGGTGTACAGTTACGGCGCCTGGTGAATTTCTCTTCCCCCTCGACGGGGGAAGATTAAGATGGGGGTGATGAAAAGGTTGCTCATAACCACGCTTGCATCACCCCTACTCTAACTCTCCCCCATCGCGAGGGGGAGAGAACGATGTCTGCCTCAATTTATGAATTCGAAATTATATACGAAACTCGAAAATTTAAGGAGAACTTCATGATTCAAACCAAAGGACTGACAGGTGCCCAGACCATGCTGCGGGTTTTGGGTAAGATGGGTGTGGAGAGGATTTTCGCCTCGCCCGGATCGGAATGGTCGCCGTTGTGGGAAGCGCTGGCGGAACCCGGCGTGGAGGGCATGCCGATTTATATGAGCACGCGCCACGAAGAAATCGCCGTCGGCATGGCGAGCGGCTACGCAAAGTCGACGGGTAAATTGCCGGCCGTGGTGATTCACACGACCGTGGGCGCGCTGCACGCGACCATGGCGATGCGCGGTGCGTTGCACGAGCAAGTGCCGATGGTTGTCTTTGCCGGGGAGTCCATCGGTTTTGGCGAAGACGAGGGGCCCGATCCGGGGGGACAATGGGGAAGCCATCTCGGAGACATGGGAGGGCCGGCCAAACTTGTGGATCATACAGTCAAGTGGAGTTTCGGGATCAATACCAAGTCGATCCTTCCGGCCACCATTCAGAGGGCCTGCCGCCTCGCAATGGCAGGTCCACGCGGCCCGGTTTTCCTATCGCTGCCGATGGAATATCTATTCGAGACGATGACCAAGGATGTGCCGTCGGATCTGGGTGCCGCGCCGCTTGCCACAGCCGACCCGAAAGGAATCGAAGAGCTGGCGGATATGTTGGCCGGGGCAAAGAACCCCGTGATCATAGCGGAGGACTCGGGACGGACGGCGAAGGGTGTGGAGTGCTTGGTGGAAATCGCCGAATTGCTCGGTTGTCCGGTGGTCGAAACACGGAGCACCGGAGCGATCAACCTTCCGCGAACGCATTCGCTGCACAGCGGCTTTGATCCAAGAGAAGTTGTCCAGGGCAGCGATGTGATTTTTTTGTTGGCCGTGATCGCGCCTTGGCATCCCGCATCCATCACACCGTCACCCGGCGCAAAAGTCGCCGTGCTTGACGAGAATCCGCATCGAGCCGAGCTTCCTTACTACGGGTATCAAACGGATCTCTGCCTGGCGGGCGAGGTCGAGTCGTCGTTGGAGCATTTGCTCGCGGCTCTCAAGAAGCGCGTGTCCAAGGCTGATGCCGCGCGGAGTCGGCGCACTGAGGAACTCAAGGCCAAAAACGATGCGCGCCGGAAAAAATGGCGCGAGGAAGCGCAGGCCCTCGCCAATCAGAAGCCGATGGACACACGTTGGGTGGCCCACGAAATCAGCCAGGTGCTGCCCGCGGACGCGATGGTCGTGGAAGAAACCATTACCCATCGGTTAGCCATTCACCGCTATCTCGACAATCTCAAACCGGGATCTTTCTTCGCCGGCTGCATCGGTGGGTTGGGAACGGGCCTGGCCACCGCGTTGGGCGTCAAGGCCGCCAATCCCAAGCGTCCGGTGATCTGTCTGATCGGCGACGGCTCTTTTAGTTACGATCCCGCGCCGGCGGCCTATGGAGCGGCGCAGGAACACAACCTGCCGTTCCTAACCATCATGTTTAACAACCAGGGCTATCTATCTCAAAAATCGGGAATTCCGAGATACTATCCCGATGGCTGGGCGGTCAAGTCCAACAACTTTTCCGGACTCCACATCGTTCCTTGCCCGGAGTATTCGACGATTATCAAAGCCTTCGACGGCTACGGCGAGAAAGTTGAAGAACCGGGTGAGGTGCGCAAAGCCGTCGAGCGGGGGCTGAGGGCCGTGGCGGCGGGGCAGTCCGCGCTCATCGATGTTCGCCTGAAGCCGGTGGAAGAGATCGTCCAACGCGGAGAGGGCTAGTGAAGGTTAGGTTCAACGTTCAATGTTCAAAGTTCCGAGTCCGACGTTGAACCTGGAACATTGAACCTTGAACTACCAAATCGGTTATGGGAACTGCTTTCCACGACCAGCTGGTCACAACTCGCAATAAGAAACATAGTAGGGATCATCCCTTCTTCGAACTGTGGGCGAGGGGGAAGCTCACCAAGGAGCAGACCGCCTTATACTGCGCCCAGCACTTTCACTATGTCGTCGAGTATTTGAATTGGATGGCGTATGAGGCGTCCCAGATTCCCCAACGGGACGTAAAGACATACCTGTTC
>JAHKKJ010000807.1 GCA_020027655.1 Deltaproteobacteria bacterium
TTGCTGAGCGTCGCGACGATGCTCATCTCGGCGGGCGCCGTCGCTTTGCTGACGCAGGTGAGAGGTCCCTTTACGGCGTACGTCTTTGCGGTCCTCTTTGGCCTCACTGCCCGAGGCGCCGCAGTGCTTACGCAAATCCTCCTGGCGCGGTATTTTGGCCGCCGGTCCTACGGCGCTATCAGCAGCGTTCTCGATCCCTTCCACAAAGGCGGCTTGGGTCTCGGCGCGCTGTTTGCCGGGATCGCCTTTGATTTCACCGGTAACTACCAAACCATTTTTGCAATTTTCTTGGCAAACTATTTGTTGTCTGCTCTGTTGATATTTTTGGCGCGGCGTCCGATGGAGAGAATCGTGGGTTAGTGGAATTATGGGACAGTGGAATGATGAGGTCGTTGAAGGGGCTGCGACCGTCGATTAAGAGTCAAGTCCAGAGCGGACCAGAACGGAACATTGAGAAGAAAGTCCAACTATTTCGAGGCCCGCTTGCTTTTTCTTCGACAATGGAAGGTGTATGTTCTGCCCAGGTTCAGGCACAAAACAAGCACAGCCCGCCGTGAGGCGAAAGGCATGAGGCGTGAGGGAGAAATGAATAAGCGGAAACTCCGTAGATTTGCTCTATGCGCTATGCTCCTTGCACTTTGCGCATCGGCCGATGCGCAGCAAACAGGGAAAGTTGCCCGCATAGGTTTCCTGGATTCAAGCACTGCTTCGGGGATGGCGGTGCTTGTCGATGCGTTTCGGCAGGAGCTGCGCAAGCTTGGCTGGATTGAGGGAAAGAATTTTACTATCGAGTACCGGTTTGCCGAGGGAAAGCCTGAGCGCGCGCCTGAGCTTGCGGCGGAGCTGGTTCGTCTTAAGGTTGATCTAATCGTGACCACGGCGGCACCGCAGGCGTTAGCGGCAAAAGGAGCAACTACCAGCATTCCCATCGTGATGGTAAACGTTGGAGATCCCGTGGCTTTCGGTCTGGTCGCCAGTCTGGCGCGGCCGGGAGGCAATGTCACCGGGAACGCGAGTTTAGCGCCCGAGCTAAATACCAAAAGGCTAGAGATACTCAAGGACGCGGTCCCCAAGCTCGCCCGAGTTGGACTTCTGCTGGCGCCGGGAACCAGCATAACAAGAGACCTCCAACTGAAAGAGCTCAGGCCTGCGGCCCAGGCACTGAAGCTGAAATTGGAGGAGATCGAGACCCAAATCGACGCCAAAGGTTTAGAGAGAGCCTTTCAAACCGCAAAGCAGAAGCAGGTGGGCGCGATTATGACGACCGCCGGTTTCCGCTTTTTGACCGAAAGAAAGCGGATCGTCGAGCTTGCCGTCAAATACCGGTTGCCGGCCATTTACTCACAGAAGGAGTATGTCGATGAGGGCGGCCTCATGTTCTACGGGGTGGACTCCACTGACCTCTATCGGCGCGCGGCTGTTTACGTGGACAAGATCTTAAAGGGGACCAAGCCGGCTGATCTACCTGTACAGCAAGCAACGAAGTTTGAATTTGTCATTAACCTTAAAGCAGCGAAACAGATCGGCCTGACACTTTCCCCCGAATTTCTTGCGCGAGCGAATAAAGTGATTAAGTGATGGCAGAAAACCAAGCGCGATGCCATGATTGAACTGATTTCTCCTACGACTTAATCCTACGAGATGCGACTGTAGCGTCGTTCAGTTCAATTCTAGAGTGCGCCAGTACTTTTAATTTGGCAAATTCCCGTCGTCTTTCGCCGTAAATCAAGCTTTTCGTGGCTTACATTCACGTGGTATGTAGCTGCAATGGAGCACACTGGCGTGGCGTCAGTGTTGGTCGCGGTACAATTTGCTTAGTGGTGGAGTGATTTCCCATGCGCAGAGACCGATAAAAGCTTCTCGGACTGATTAGGCTCCAATGCGTGCTGTCCGGAGAAACTATTTTTAGCTAATGGGGAAGTTTGGCTCTTTGGAAAGGAGATCAGGCCATGAACATCGTCGCACTTCGAATCGCTGCTTACTTGAATCCGCTGTTTTTCATGGGGCTGGCGGTATTCGCCACCCACGCGTTTGGCCAGATTTACCATGTCAAGGAGATGAACACGGAGCAGATCAAAGCGCTCGATCGAGACAAGACGGTCGTGCTTCTCCCCGGAGGCATCCTTGAAGAGCACGGCCCGTACCTGCCGTCGTTTACGGACGGTTACAGAAATGAGCGGCTGACAGAGGCCCTTGCCAATGCGATTGTCGAGAGGCCAGGATGGAAAGTGCTGATCTTTCCTCTTATTCCCTTGGGCACTAGCCCAGCCAACACCCTTGGCCAGAAGTACGTTTTTCCCGGTTCTTACACCGTGCGCCCGTCAACCCTACGGGCTGTCTTTATGGACCTGGCAACTGACTTAGGCGAGCAGGGCTTTCGCTGGATCTTTGTCGTGCATTCACATCTTGCACCGTCTCACAGCCGCGCTCTCAATCAGGCTGGCGACTACTTTCACGACATCTACAAAGGACACATGGTTAATCTGCAGGGGCTCGTCTCACCCCAGCGCCGACAAGACATGCTTAGTGAAGAGGAACAGCGAGAAGATGCCGCATCAACACATGCGGGGATGACTGAGACGAGCCTCATGCTTTTCCTGCGGCCGGATCTCGTCAGTCCTGCTTATAAGAATGCGCCGCCTCTTCCCGCTCGCGATCAGAAACATCGCGTCG
>JAHKKJ010000211.1 GCA_020027655.1 Deltaproteobacteria bacterium
GTCGGAAAATCGTAACTGCCAATGGAATCCGTCACACCTCCGCGAGACTGTCCCGTTTGTGTATGCGTGATCGTGGCGGAAGCTCCTGCAACGACCGCGCCACTGGAGTCGGTCACCTTGCCTCTAATCGAACCATACAATACCTGCGCGGCGATTACCTCCGCGAGGAACGCGGCGAGTAGGAATGCGAGGGCTAAACAGGCGATTGATTTGTACCCGCGCCTGTCCGGGAAAATGCTGTTCCGATACATGATTTTCCTCCTGTTTACTGGATCGTTGATGATCGATCCGTGGTCTGTTGTTACAGTCGACAGGAAGTCGCCTTCGCTGCCGCTGATGCAGAACGGTGCGTGAGAGTTTCCCGCTCACACCGCTCCTCAATAAAGTGATCGTTGTCAATGATACCTTCTGGGTCTGTCTTGATGGTTGAGCCATCATGAGCAGACTTATCGTCGTGACAGTGGGCGTGGAGCAATTGTAGGTTGCGATATTGATCCTTCCCGCCGAAACAGCGCGGGATCAGATGATCGACTTCCACTACATCTCCAGCCTTGAAGTAGAGTCCGCACCAGCGACATCTCCCTTTTTGCTGTTCGAGCAGAATCTGTTTTCTTCTCGACAGCATCGGGTAATGGAGGAGTCTTTTCCCCCAGTATGTCCAATCTCCATCATAGGGACTGCATTCTGCTTTGACCTTGGTATGGCGTTTGATCACCGTGTCCGCATAATGCAATAACTTCACTCCTTCGGGCGTCTGGAAGTTCCGGCGCCTCTTCTTTCCATCTAAGCGCCAGTAAGCTGCTCTTCGTTTCTGCCAGGAGCTATGGTTGTTGCGTCGACGCGCCCAGCGGAACAGTTTCCAGTGCAGGAGGTGATCCAATTTCGAGAATGTTGCTTTGGCCACTACGCGCGAATAGTAGTTGCTCCATCCACGGATCACCGGGTTGAGTTGCCCGATCAGTTTGATCTGCGGAGCAGAGCGGTGTTGATCGACTATTTGCGCGACTGCACGGTAGTGTCGCTTGACTGCCTCCGGACTGGGGGTGATCAGGGTCTTAAAATCCAATCGGGTTTTGTTGTTTCCGCCCGTCCGATGATGGCATTTGCCGACCCGGTGCTGGCGGATATTGAATCCAAGAAAATCGAATCCGACATTGCCTTGATGTTTATCAAGTGTATGTGTGATTCGGGTCTTGCTCGGTTTCAATTCCAACCCAATCCCTTTGAGCCATTCTTGAGCCACCTCTTTTGCTTTCTCGATCACTGCCAGGTCCCGATGGATCACTACATGCCAGTTGGATGAGGAGCTTGCTGTAGGTTTCCCCATAGTGCTAACCCTCATCCACTGGCCCGAACCCGGCGTGCGTCTTTCGACCCACCAGGCTCTCTATTCAATCGTTCAACACGATGCAATTGCTGATGACAAGTCGGACACACTCCGATAACTCGCTCTGGTTTGTGTTTATGACTTTCACTCCATTGCGGATCGTGATGTGCCGCTTGCGATGGTTGTGAGCCACACACCTTGCAAATTGCATCTCTCGCTAATACCTCCGAGTGTGTGTCGTGCCAACTCCGTTTGGATTTTCAGGATTTGTGTCGTATCCACGACTAGCCTTTACTCCATTGAAGTGGCGATTGAACTGGCTCCCTTTGCCCTGTGATCGGCGTTACCGTCTCTTGAGCGGGTCGTTACTCCCGCGACTACTACGGAGCCTCTGCCCTGCGCTGCTCGATTACCTGAAGCGAGGTCAGCCTTCAGCGTTTACTGAGAGGCAGGGTCAGCGCAGTTCCCACGTTCCCGAACCGAACCTCAAGCAGCTGCGAGGTAGGTTGACGTCAAGCCCCTTTGGTGCAGCAGCACCCTCGGATTCAGTGTTCGCTCCTGATGTCGTAGGAATTGAACATCGCCGATCTGCTGGCTTTTACTGGGAGATTTCCATCCCAGCTACTGAATCCTGATGAGGTCCCAGTCGCTTTCCTCATCTTCTGCGGTATAGAGGCCACATCTTCGGCTTAATTGCCTAACCGTGTCGCGCCTTAGTCTCGAACTCTATCAGGGAATCGCGACTTTCCCAGTCGAGCCCTTTTGTCTCCTCCGGCGAGCCCTCATCTGTGAGCTGCTCTACCCACAGACTAGGAGGATAGACTTACTGCCCTACGACCGGCAGCAGATGCTCGCGCATCGTGTTCAGTTCGCGCATCGTGGCGCACCAGATCATCGGCGTAGCGGATGAGGCGTGGCCGATCATCGGTGATCTTTTTCCCATCCCTGACAACAAATCGAGGGAAAGCTTCAGTGACTGCTCTCTCGATCCCGTGCAACGCAATATTGGCGAGCAAGGGTGAGGCTGGCCCTCCTTGTTGCACACCTTCTTTTGAGGGGAAGAGTTTTCCCTCATCTAGAATCCCGGCTGCCAGCCAGCCTTTGATCGCTCGCCGCATCACGGCGAAGGTTGAGAGTTTCCCCAAGAGCGCCTGCTGGTCGATCCGATCGAAGCATTTCGCGATATCTGCGTCCAAAATATACTTCGGCAGGAAGCAGAGATTGATGAAGATCGCTTCTATCGCATCGTGTCCTGATCGTCCTGGTCTGAATCCGTAACTGTTCGGCTCAGTAGGGTAGGCGCCGTCACACCTCCAAGGTGCATGCGTGCGCCTCCCTCCGAACCGTGCGGGCGGCGTTAACCGCACACGGCTCTCCACTTCTTTCGTACATTGATGACCTCCAAGATGGTAACTTCCCGGCATGGAGAAGATCGTGGCATTCCACACATAAGACCATCGTTTTTCTTTGTCTGGCGATCATGAGCTTCTGCCACTGCTCCTTCCCATCTTTCATATCAGAGAGTTTCCTCACGTGGTGAACTTCGAAGTACCCATCCTCCCGACTACAGTATTCGCAGATTTGAGCATTCATCCGATCCAAGATTTCTGACCGCCGCTCATAGATGCGAGTGTCGGGTATCAGGTCGATCTTTTCCCACGTCTTCGGTTCGGGAGTCAGGTCTTTTAGTTTATAGACCTTGATCCCTTTATCTTCGCCGTTGATTTTGTACTGATAGACAAAATCGTCCTTCACTTTGAGTCGGAGCGCCATTTTCGTGACTGATGACCGATGCTTCGCGGCTAAGGTTTTGAACAGACTGTATCGTGAGATGTGTTCCAGCCTGTTCAACTTCCGTTTAACATCGTGCGCCAACCCATAGTAGTTGGCGAGGCCTCTCAACTCATCGTTGTAGGTCCTAATGATCTCGTAGTCACTGAGGTAAATCAGTGAAGCCCGGTGGTGTGATTCCAGACGATCATATTCCCCATAGCCTCGGGCCTGACAGAATTTCTTGACTCTTTCCTCCGGGACATACAGGTCCATCTTTTGATTGACCGTCCTTTTTCTGGTATGCCTTTCACCTATTTTGATTTTGATCACCTTTCGGCTCGCGTAGGTGCGGATTTCGTAGCCAAGGAACATTATCCCTTCGCGGGCGTGCCAGATTCCGCTTTTCTCCTCTGAGATGGGGAGGTTCAGACGCTGTGTGAGGAACGTTTTGACCTGCTCCATTATTTTCTGTGCGTCGTCTTTTGATCCGATGACGCCCAGCAGAGTGTCGTCAGCATATCTTGTGTAATAGACCCGTTTGTAGTTTGGGTCGTTTACGTCCCCGCTTGGGATAGACCTTCTCTGTCTGTCGAGCTGTCCGATCTGATCGCTCAGTCTTCGGGCTTCTTCGCTGCTCTTGTCCAGCTCGTCTGCCTTTTTCCTGAGTCTTCTGATCTTCAGTCTGAGGCTGTTGTATTCAGGATTCGATCGTCGCTCTGTTCCCCGATCAAAGTTCAGTCTCAATTCTTCCATGAACTTATCTAATTCATGGAGATAGATATTGGCGATGATCGGAGAGCAGCCCGACCCTTGCGGTGTCCCGCTGTAGGTCCGCTGGAATCGCCACTGTTCCAAGTGTCCGGCCCGGAGCATGGATTTAATCAGTTTGATAAAGCGCCGATCATCAATCTTCTGCTCCAGTAAGTTAATCAGGATTCGATGGTCGATGTTGTTGAAGTAATTTTCTACGTCAATATTGATCAACCACTTGGTCGCTGTCCATTTTCGGCGGATTTCATGTAATGCCGTGTGACAGGATCGTCCGGCTCGAAAGCCATGCGAGTCGTCTGAAAAGACCGGCTCGTAGACCTTCTCAAGCAAGATTCTCACGACCTCCTGAATCAGCTTGTCATCACCAGATTGAATCCCCAATGGCCTTTGTTTTCCATTGGCCTTGCGAATGTAAACTCTCCGTGATGGTTTAGGCTGATATCTTCCTTCTTTGAGTAGCTTGATGAGGTTGGCTACTCGATCTTCACAGAACCCGTCGATTGTGATCTCACCTACCCCTTTAGTTAAAGCCCCCTTGTTGGGATAGATCTGGGCATAGGCTTGCATCCACAGTTCAGGGTTATTGGTCAGAATCTGGAAAAGATTGCGGACCTTGTGACCATGCTTGGAGCATTTCTCAATGCCTTCCAACTTCTTAATCAGTCTGGCAGAAAGCATTTACTTTCCTCCTTTTCAGGTGTTGGTTGGCGAAAAGAAGCTACCACCCTTCCCCTCATCAAGAGAATGTTCATCTGCATTGCTGCCGACTTATATCCCTTGACGAGATCGCACCCGCGCCGGGTGTGATCTGCCTCACTCATTACAAGTGACACCTCGGGTATTACGGTGGTTCCGTCACCATACAGGCCGGAAGGTTTCTTCCAGACCTGCTACAGGTGATCCCGTGTTTCCAGCGACTCAAAGATGCGACGTGCTCCAGGTTTCCCGTTGGTTCCTTATTAACCTTTTCATTAAAGGTCGGTCAGAGAGCTTGGATATTTGCAGCATACTTCGACTCCGCAAATACTCTCCGAGATAGCGTGTCAGTTAGTTTCGCTATCATGGGAGGAAACGTCCTCGGAACTGGGATTAAGGCAGATCAGCCTTCACCATACACGTCTTACGCTGACGAGCCTCTAGCTCCACTAACTTCGGCATCACTCGCCTTTTCCGTGCATGCTATGTTCACCACCATCCTTTCGGAGTCTGCGAGCCATTGCTGGCGTGGCTAAGCACGGTGCGTACAAAAGACTCCAAGACTTTTGACAACATTCGTTGCCCTCCTAATCGCCGACGACACGGCGCACAAGCGCGCCTCCCATTCCGGCTCCAGCGCCAAACAGGCGAGCGCCTGTTGTGCCCGATTCTCTATGGTCGGGATGCCGAGCGGGCGTTTTTCCGTCGTCCCGCGTTTCTCGATCCAGACCCGGCGCACTGCTAATGTCCGTGGCTTGAGTCTCAGACTTTCGGCCAGTTTCATCCTTCGTCGTGGGCTTAATGCCAATTGCCCATCGACTCCGGCACTCTTCTTGCCGCGATTGTCCTGCGTCACTTTCCGCACCGCCAGACACTTGGCATACCAGGAACTGATCAACAGTTTTTGGAGTTGGTGTACCACTACTTGTTTGCCACTACGCGAGGCTCGATAAATGCGCTTTTGGAGCTTGAAAGTCTTGCCCTCGATCTCTCGCCATGGCAAGTCTTTCCATCTATTCCTTGACTCCGGGGTCAGGCTCATAACTTCTCGACTCCTACTCTCGCCTTTATCTTTCACTTTACTGGGTCCACGTCAGCATATCCGTTGGCTTTCCCAGCGGCTTTGGCTTCTTGGACCATCCCTCCACAAGCGGCATTAGGTTGATACCTCCTCCCCATGGCTTTTCTCTCCCATCGGGAGAGCCGTCTTGTGGTTACTACGTTCCGAGTGTTCGTCTGCCGCAGGTTTAGAGCCACACTATCCTCCGGGTTTCTGCAGGGTGAACACTGGTCGCTTTTAAATACGCCAGCCTTTATCCTCACCTTTTTGGTCATAGCCTTTCAGTCCGCTTTGGCTATTCAGCTATAACGAAGGTTACTCGTGTGTTGGTCGCCTGCTCGTGCCTGCCTGCTGGCGGGAAGTCGATGATCGGACTTCATCTGATCCCGCTTTCTTTCCCGCTTCATCCCATTGATGATCATTCGCCAGGATGGGGAAAGCGCATTTCCTGGTTCACCTCAGGGTAAAGACTTTCACTCTACATCGAACACTCAGTTAAGTGGCTTACCACTGCTACTCTCCGCGTCCCCATAAGCATTTCGTGCTTATGTTTAGCGGAAACGCATCGCACTCAAAAGATCAGCTTCAGCGCGAATTGCAACTCGCGCCCTTCCGAGACAGTCTTCGTGTAGCGACCGACGGTCGCGTTGTCTAAGAAGAAACCAGGCACGGCGAAGTTCGGGTGATTGAAAAGGTTGAACGCCTCCGCCCGAAACTGCAGACGAATATTCTCTTTCAGCAAGAAATTCTTCAGCAGAGACAGATCGACTGTGTTGAACGCAGGCCCTATGAGGATGTTACGCCCGGCAGAACCAGGGGCATTCCCTGGATCGCTGAACGCCGCCGGGTTGAAACCCAGGCCGGCGGGAAT
>JAHKKJ010000808.1 GCA_020027655.1 Deltaproteobacteria bacterium
GCTAGGGTACGCAGCATTTGCCACGGTGTGTGGCCGCCGCTGACCGCCATGACGAAACGGCCGCGCTCCGCCACAGCGGCTCGGGCTTCCGCAGCGATGATCTCGGCAGCCTCGCGGGCGACTGCATCGGCATCGGGAAATACTTCAATCTTCATGGGAGCTCTTGTATGGCCTAGAGCCTATGGCTTATAGCGTATGGTTCCTCTGTTCCATCTATATGCCATAAGCGATCAGCCATATGCGATTTCGGATCCAGTTTCTAACTCGTCACCGTCGGGTTTTGCCAGCCTCCCGGCGGTGCAACTTTTTGGTCGACTTCTCTCGGTCCCCAGGTACCGGGCTCGTATTCGTAAACCGGAGTGCCGGCTTTGAGCACCGGATCGACGATGCGCCACGCCTCTTCCACATAGTCCTCGCGCGCAAATAATGTCGCATCTCCCGCCATGGCGTCCCCGAGCACCCGCTCGTAGGCATCCATCTCCTCCGCGCCGGGGTGGCGGCTTGCCAGCAGTTCCACCTGCTCGCCGATCATCTTCTCCTCCGGATCCATCACCGTCAGACCAAAGGCGGCCGTGACATCGGGACTGATGCGGAATCGGAAATAGTTCTGCGCGGGAGAGCAGCTAGGAAAGACAGTCGGAGGCCGGCGCAAGCGGACCACGATCTCCGTGCACGTTACTGGTAGCGACTTCCCGGCCCGGATGTAGAACGGGACGCCTTGCCAGCGCCAGGAATCGACGTTCAACTGTAGCGCGGCGAAGGTTTCGACTTTTGAGTCCGGCGCTACGCCGTGCTCTTTCCGGTAGTCACGGAACTGCCCGCGGACAAGATTCTTCGCCTCCAGCGGCGGAATGGCCTTAAGGACTTTGACCTTTTCGTCCCGGATCGTTTCACTATCGGTTCTCACCGGGGGCTCCATTGCCAGATTGACCAAGACCTGGAACAGATGATTCTGAACCACGTCGCGGATCGTCCCGGTTTGATCGTAGAACGCCCCTCGGCCTTGAACTCCGAAGTTTTCCGCCATGGTAATCTGCACGCTCTCGATCTGATTGCGGTTCCAGAACGACTCCAGAAGCGCGTTCTCGAAGCGGAAGAACACCATGTTATGCACCGGACGCTTGCCGAGGTAATGGTCGATGCGAAAGATCGCCTCCTCGTCGAAGGTACTGAGGAGGATTCGGTTAAGTTCCTGTGCAGACGAAAGATCGTGACCGAACGGTTTTTCAACGATCACGCGAGCGCCGTTGGTGCAATCCGCCTTGGCCAGCTGTTCCACAACCAGCTCGAACAGCGCAGGCGGGATAGCGAGGTAGTGCGCCGGCCGCTGCGCGGGGCCCATCTCCTTGCGTATGGACTGAAAGGTCGCCGCGTCTTTGTAGTCACCGTCAACATAACGCAGCAGGCCGCAGAGCTTTTCGAAAGCCGCGGCATCGACTCCTCCGCTGTGTTTCTCCAGACTGTCGCGCGCTCGCGCCCGCAGCTGGTCGACGTTCCAACCGGCCTTGGCCACGCCGATGACCGGCACATTGAGGTGGCCGTGTTTCAGCATCGCCTGCAGCGACGGGAAGATTTTCTTGTAGGCAAGATCGCCGGTGGCACCGAAAAAGACCAGGGCATCCGAATGAGGAACGTTCATACTGTCCTCCTCATTTGGCGGATTTTTCCAAGTGCCCGCCGAACTCATAACGCATGGCCGAGAGCAGCTTGTCGGCAAAGTCGGCCTCGCCGCGGGAGCTAAACCGCTCATACAGGGCCGCCGTCAGAACGTGAGCCGGCACCGCCTCGTCGATGGCGGCCTTAATCGTCCAACGTCCCTCGCCCGAGTCCGAAACCCGCCCCGCGAATTTCGAGAGCGCCGGATCCGCGACGAGGGCGGCTGCCGTCAGGTCCAGCAGCCACGAGGCGATGACGCTGCCGCGCCGCCACACCTCCGCGATGTCAGGTAGATTGAGGTCGTATTGGTAGTGCTCCGGGTCGCGCAACGGCGTTGTCTCGGCGTCGATCTCATGTTTTTGCTTGCCGACGTTGGCGGATCGCAGGACGCCCAGTCCCTCGGCGTAGGCGCCCATGATGCCGTATTCGATGCCGTTGTGAACCATCTTGACGAAGTGGCCGGCGCCGTTTGGGCCGCAATGCAAATAACCCTGCTCGGCGGTACCGCCAGCCTTCTCGCGCCCCGGCGTGCGTGGTATTTCGCCTGGGCCGGGAGCCAGCCGGGCAAAGATTGGATCGAGGTGCTTGACCACCGCATCTTCACCCCCAATCATCATGCAGTAACCTCGATCCAAGCCCCAAACCCCGCCGCTTGTCCCTACGTCCACGTAGTGGATTCCTTTCGGCGCGAGATCCTTGGCGCGCCGGATGTCGTCCACGTAATAGGAATTGCCGCCGTCGATGAGAATGTCGTCGCGTTCAAGATGGGGGAGGAGATCCGCGATAGTCTTGTCCACTACCGCCGCCGGAACCATCAACCACACCGCCCGCGGCTTATTGAGTTTCTTCACAAAGTCCGCGAGCGAGGAGGAGCCGACGGCTTTTTCCTCGACCAACTCCTGCACTGCTTTTGGCGACATGTCGAAGACCACACATTGATGGCTCCCCGTGAGAAGCCGTCGCACCATGTTCGCGCCCATTCTGCCAAGACCAATCATTCCGATTTGCATAA
>JAHKKJ010000809.1 GCA_020027655.1 Deltaproteobacteria bacterium
ACCCTTACGGTTAAGGTGACGGTTGAGGCGGATGATTGAGAGGGTTGGAATGATGGAAAGATGGAATAGTGGAAAAATGGAATAATGGAATCAAGACAAAGGGTCTAATGGTCTTCCATCATTCCAATATTCCAACATTCCATCGCCCCATTTTTTGTCACTTCTCTGTCAAGGTCATGATGATGTCGGCGTACCAGGCGCAATTGAGGTTTAGTCTTTCGTCCTGCTCAATGTCGCGATTGGTCACATCCATCCGAGTCGCGTGGACGCCGAGGAGCATCCACGGCAAGTCTCCGCGACCCGACCGTTGCGTGGTCGCGCGAGCGACCACCGGAGCGCCGCTCGTGCCGCGGTGCATCCGCGCGTCAGTCAGGAAGTAGCCCTGTCCTTGGAAGCGGAGGCCGAACGCCGAGGCGATGACCGCTTGTCGTACCACCGGCAGATGATGCCAGGTGTCATGAAAGCCCAACGGGAAACCAACGATCAGCACTCGCGTTCCCACTTCTATCTCATCCAGCTGCTCGATCAGATGATTGGGCGTAAACGGTTGAAGCAATAGCTTGTCCGGCAGTGCCGCGCGCTCAAGTTGCAGAGCGACGACGTCCACCGTGCCGGCTGGGTCGATACCCTCCCGCCATACCGGCTGGGTTCCTCGGTAAAGCGGGATGGAGAATTGTGTCGTTACGGCTACATTCTCCGGATCGACGTGCAGCTCGATTAACAACCGGTCAGGACGATGATCACTCACCTCGTCCAGCACCACGTGTCGATTCGTCACAAGAAACAACCGGCCATCCCGCTCGAAGAAGAAGCCGGTGGCGCTGGTCAGGTGTTGTTCTCCTAACAACGTCGAGACCCGGGTTACGGAAAGTAGGAGCGATTCAATCATGATGGATCTCCCAACATTCCATCATTCCAAACTTCGATTATCTGTCAACACTCTGAGGGTCGCTCGCTAGCCCGGACTATTCATGGGCCGCGGAAGGCACGACACACTGTAGACCGAGAGTAGGGGCGGGTTTCAAAACCGCCCCTACCAACTGCAGCCTAGATTCCAGGTTCCTTAACACCTAGGGGTGGCTTTGCGGCGTGCTTAGTGATTTCGTCGACATCCCAGAGACGGGAGAATTTCAACGCCCTGGGGCAATGGCTATACGCCTCATCTACATCCAGCAATAATCCTTGCAGGATTTCGGCCTTTTCATCGGCGTTGTGCACCTCCAGCTGGACGTGCGGTAATTCCGATTTGTCGATAACCCTCACTTTGCCATTGACCCTTACGGTCGAGTTATGTCCGGGAATGAAAAATACCAATCCTGCTTTGGGATTGCTTTCGATGTTTCCATAGCCGTGGAAAAGTTTATTTCCCGCCACATCAGGTATGAACAGCTGCTTGGCGTTTAGCACTTTGACAAAGCCGGGTCTTCCACCTTTAGGCGAAGCGTCGCAATCGCCGTTGGCGCTGCTCGTGGCGAGAACGCAAAACGGTGAATGTCTGATGAAGTCCTGTATCCAGGCAGCCATAGTGGGCTTCACTTTCCCTTTGGTTCGCTCGGCAGGGCAGCCAAATTTGTCCTGATACTTATTTGTCATTTTTCCCTCCGCTGAAATTGCGATGTTCACAATGACTCGCGCTCCCTTGGAGATCTCGGATTCAACTTAGGATTTGATAACAATAAGATCTTTTCGAACAGATGCAAAAGGTCAATCGCCGCAATCAAAGCGGCTTTCGTGATATTACGGTTTTCGTTTTTCCTCCGGGACTTCTCCTCTCCAGAGTTCTTTGAGAAAGCCGCTTTTTTCCAGATTCTCGACAAACGTGTTGTCAAAGACCTCGGCCGGTCTTCGCCTGATATTGATGCGTTCCTCACGCGCCGTCTCGATCGTTTCTGCAACCAACTTGGGCGGCACGATCATACGGCGATTGACGAGTCGCACCGCATACGCGTCATAGGCAGATTGAAGGACCTCCGGGTCCTTTATGCTCAGTGTCTTGCCCACGGCGGCCATCGCCTGCTGCGGATTTTTCTCCACAAAGTAAACCGTTTCGGCGAGGGCAGCGACGAACTTTTGCACCAGCAGAGGCCTATCCTTTATGGTTCTGGAATTTGTGAAAACCGAGCTGTAGATGAAGGGAAATCCCAGGTCGTTGAGGTGATAAATTACGTTGAAGCCGTCCTTCCTGCCTTGCACATCCAGAGGCGGCTGGATAAGCGTGGCTTGGACGATGTCCTGCAATAAAGCGCTATAGCGCTCTGTGGGCGTACCTCCCAGGGGGCGCAACGCTACTTCTGCTTCCGTCAGATTAGACTTCTTAAGAAATGCCCGTGCGAGCCGGTGAGGCAAATCACCGGGACGGGTCACGCCGATACTCTTGCCTTTGAGATCCGAGGGCTTTGTTATGTCCCTTCGAGCGAGAACCACATAAGGTAACCCCACGAGAGGCGAAGCTACCAGCTTGCCGTCGGCGCCGGTCGCGATGCGGACGATATTGGTGTCAGCGTTGCAGTAAAGAAACTGGATTTCGTCCGACCCCAGCGCGGCCATGGCCACGACGCCGCCCCGGAGCACGACATGCTCGGCGTTGATGCCGTATTTATCAAAGATGCGGTTATTGAGCGCGGCGTACAAATGGATAAAACCACCCGTGACTGCGCAGGTCCCGACG
>JAHKKJ010000810.1 GCA_020027655.1 Deltaproteobacteria bacterium
AGCAATTCGCGATGGACGGTGCCGCCGGGCTGGCTGATAGCCACAACGCGGCCACGTAACTGAGCCGGCGCAGTAATCTCCGGCTTTGTCACCAGAACGTGGTGCGACCTGTCACAAAGCACCATGATGAGGGTAGCGGGCAAACCGCGCGTGATCGCGGTCATCGGCGAGCCGATTTGCGTTATGAATCCGATCTGCTTGGACGCCAGGGCGGCCAAAGCCGTACGCGCTTGCATGGTTACAGGCACCAGATCAAGACCCTGGTCGCGGAACATGCCCTTTTTCCACGCGACATAAAGTGGAAACCAAGTCGCGCTATTCGTTGGAACACCGATATGTATGTTGGTCAGGTTCTCTGCATGGGCGGCATGCAGAAAACCGAATAAGAGGAAAATAACTACAGATAGGCTGACAATTCTTCTGGTAGGATTCATGTGCTGTCTTTTCTGCCCGGCAGATCTACGCGCCGCGTTCCCATACGCCCACGCCATAGAGTTCTCTCTAGGAAGACACCGAGGGCCGCGTGACTCGCTCCGAAAGGTCCAAGACTATGCCATCAGGGTCGGAAAACGAATACTGCCCGACTCGACATCCATCCATATCTTCTTTCGTGATATGTCCAAAAATCCCGCCGGCAATGTCTTTCGGAGCGGCGTCTGGGAAAGAGGTCGCAAAATCCGCAAGGTCTTTCTTGGCATTTTCCAAGCTCTCGACCGCGAACCCGAAGTGATCGAGCCCCTGCCTCATGCTGATATACGAATGATTCGTTGTCCGCCTTATGAGAAGATCTACCCTTCCGTCGGTTACGCACAAAGTATCTTCATCTCGGAAATTCTTGCCCTCTTTGAGACCGAAAACCTCATGATAGAATTCGGCGACCTGTTCTGGTTCTGAAGTCCTTATGGCAATATGATTGATCTGCCTTGATTGCTCCCAACCATCGTCCTTGTAACCTTCTTGAACCTTGGGGTGCTCTTTCCACGAGATATCGAACTGGGCTCCCGCCGGGTCATGACTTCTGAAGACGGCGAATGCCACTTGCTCCAAACCTTTGGTGACCAGAGTCTTTGGATACTTCTGTTTCATTGTGTCTAGGATGTTGCCGACATCGTCCACTTCAAAGCCGAAGTGATCCAGTGCGGCCGCAAAGCTCGGACGGCGGTTCAAAACAGCGAGACCTATGACGCCATCGCTGATGTGCCCTTTGTTAGGATCGACGAAACTCCGGGTGATTCTTTTCATCCCGAATACCTTTTGGTAAAAAGCCGCCATCTGATTTTGATTCTCAGTGTAGAGAGCAAGATGTCTGATCTTAGCCGACATGAGTCCTCCCTTTTCCGCGAAATCTTTCCTTGCAACCGCTTGGATGGCTCATAACAAACCGCTAAGGTTCCGTCAACGCTTGCCGACATCCCCTACCCGCTCGGTTTGCATCCGGCTGAGCCGCTGGAAGTACTTGGGATCTTCTAGCTTGATTTTTTCCGCCCAAGCGCGGTTGTTGGCAAAAAGTTTCGGTAGAAATTTCATAGTAACAATTACCTTTCCTAAGTCTTACTCTCCTACACAGCAAGGATCGGGCGCCCGCGAAATTGCCTCTATGCCGCTCTCTCGTTCCGGGAGCCTCGCTATGCTAAATCTTAGACCATGGCTTTCAATATCGTTTCACCGGAAAAAGAGAAACTCCTCTTGGAGCGCATGCAAGCCCTGGGTGTTCGGGAGCAGGATATCGAGGAACAATTTGTTCGTTCTTCGGGACCCGGCGGCCAGAAAGTCAACAAGGTTTCCACCTGCGTTGTGCTCCACCATCGGCCCACGGGCATTCGGGTGAAGTGCCAACGGGAGCGCTCGCAGGCTCTCAATCGTTTTTTGGCGCGAAGAATCCTGCTGGATAAAATCGAAGCGCAGCTACGAGGAGCCCGCACCGCCGCAGAGCAAGAGATTGCGAAGATCCGCCGCCAGAAACGAAAACGCTCGCGGCGCGCTAAGCTTAAGCTGCTTGCGGATAAGCGCCACCAGGCGGAAAAGAAATCCCTCCGAGGCGCGGTACGCCCTGATCACGACGATTGAACTCGTTTGGCGAAATCAAGTGTGCTCACCGCTTATGGCGTGGCGTCTGGCATCGCGACAATGTGCGATTGCAAGACTCTCCCACTCCTTTCGAACGCCGCTACTTAGCCCACAGCTCTTTGATTAAGAAAGTATAGCCCAGCGCAGCCATATATGCGGCCTGCCGGTTGTCGGCTGCGCCGCTGTGCCCGCCTTCGATGTTGTCGAAATAAAGAACGTTTATGGCCCTGCTCCTTCATCTTCGCGAACATCTTCCTGGCATGTCCCGGATGGACCCGGTCATCTCGGGTCGAGCTCATAAAGAGCACGCGTGGATATTTCTGATTCTGCGCAACCTTCTTCCAACCACAAATATGGATCATCGCCCGTCTGGAGCTCGGTGGGGACAACCTGTGATTGCAAGACTTCCCCGTTCATCATTTCCTGACGTTAGCGGGCTTAAAAAGCAGGAGCATAACCACCGCTGCGAGCAGCGGGAAGACTGCAATCGCCAGCAGCGCCGCCGGGAGGCCATAGGCATCAGCGATCACACCGGCCAAGAGCGGAGCGAGAAAAGAGACGCCCATGTTGGCTCCGTAAATCACCGCCACGATGCTGCCGG
>JAHKKJ010000811.1 GCA_020027655.1 Deltaproteobacteria bacterium
TCTGATCGTGCTCATCGGTCTCGCCGCGAAGAACGCCATCCTGATTGTCGAGTTCGCCAAGCTCGAGTTCGAGAAAGGACGTAGCCTGATGGAGGCGGCACTGGAAGGAATGAGAGTACGTCGGCGCGCACTCTTTATGACGTCGTTAGCGTTTATCTTTGGCCTCGCGCCGTTATGGATCGCTGTGGGTTCCGGGAGCGTGGCGCGACGAACACTGGGCACCGTGGTGATCGTGGGTATGCTGGCCGATACAATCATCGCCAGCTTCCTCATCCCGGTCTCCTTTTACGTGGTAGAGCGTCTCTCGCGCCGCCGGCAGGAGCATGAGGTGTCGGCGCAGCAACCGACACCCGCAACGAGATGAACGCAACTGAACGATGAAAGAGCGGATCGAGCTCACAGAACGTCACGTAAAAAGGCGCTGGCTCGCGGCGACTATGACGATTTTGCTGGGTGGCTGCATGGTCGGTCCGGACTACCAAAGACCTCCGGTGACAGCGCCGGATGTATTTCGCGGTTCTCCTATCTCGACAGCTCATGACCCTGAGTCCATTGCTGACCTCAAATGGTTCGAGGTTTTCTCAGACGAACAGCTCCAGGAATTGATCCGAACGGCGCTTGCCCAGAACTACGATCTTAGGGATGCGGTCGCTCGAGTGGATGCGGCGCGCGCCAACCTCGGAATCACACGAGCGGATCAGTATCCAAACTTCGGCGTCGGGGCCGATGTCAACTCCATTGAGTTATCGCGGCAGGGACAATTTACCATTCCCAGAGGCACCAGCCGCCAGCGTACCTTCGGCACGGTATTCCTCGATCTTTTTACCTTTGAGATCGACATCTGGGGCCGGCTGCGCCGGGCGACTGAAGCGGCACGAGCCGATTTGTTGGCTGCGGATTGGAACCAAAAAACCGTGATTACAACCCTGGTCAGCGACGTGGCCACCGCTTATTTCAACCTTCTCGAACTGGACATGGAACTGGCCATTGCAAAAAACACATTGGCCACGCGCGATGAATCGCTACGGCTGATCAAGCTTCAAGCGCAAGGCGGTGTCGCGACGCTTTTGGACGTGCGACAGGGAGAGCAGCTGGTTTACGGTGCTGCAGAGTCCATACCGAACACAGAGCGGCAAATAGAGCAAACAGAAAATCAAATCAGTTTGCTGCTGGGCAGAAATCCCGGACCCGTAACACGAGGACGCCTCCTAACAGAGCAGCAAACTCCCCCCGAAGTGCCGGCCGGCTTGCCCTCATCGCTCCTAGAGCGGCGTCCGGACATCCAGGCGGCGGAGCAGAATCTGATCGCGGCCAACGCTAACATCGGCGTCGCCAAGGCAGCCTATTTTCCTCAGATTACGCTCACCGGAGAATTCGGCTACCAGAGCACAGCACTAGCGAATTTATTCTCGGGTTCAAGGAGGATATGGAGCTTTGTACCTCAGGTCACACAGACGATCTTTGACGCCGGACGGATCACCTCTGGTGTGGAATTGGCTGAAGCCCAACAGCGGAGCGCGCTGGCACAATACGAAAACGCCATTCAAACAGGATTCCGCGATGTCTCAGATGCGCTCGTCCAGTATCAAAAAGTCAGGGAGGTTCGCGCTCAGCGGGAGTTGCTGGTCACTGCGTTGCAAGACCGAAAACGCCTCGCTTACATGAGATACAAGGGCGGAGTGGATACGATGCTCAATGCTCTCAATTCGGATCAGGACCTGTTCGTTGCTGAATTGAGCCTGGCTCAAGCCAGGCTTGACGAGCTACTTTCCCTCGTTCAGCTCTACAAGGCGCTCGGGGGAGGATGGCAACAGTAGGAATAGGAGACAGAAAAATCTGTCGCTTGAGAGACTTGAGATAGGAGGAACCTATAGCAAAGTCATGTGAACATTTGGAGGGGCTCACCCCCGAGAACTTTCCCCCGCAAAGGACTCCCAACGCGTGTGAAGAGTGCCTGGCGGAGGGAACGTTTTGGGTAGCTCTTCGCGAGTGCCAATCGTGCGGCCACGTTGGCTGTTGCGATTCCTCGACTGGCAAGCACGCGAATAGGCACTTCCAAGAGACACAACATCCGGTCATGCGCGCTGTCCCGCCTGCGGCTTGGATATGGTGTTATGTCCATCAGACACAGGGAACCCTCAGCTAAAGAACCTGGGTCCTAGACATGCCCGGAGAGCGATTCGCCTCTTCTATACCCTACGTCACTGGGCACGCCGCACGAACAAATCAACGGCTCCGCAGCCGCCATAGCAGGCGGCAAGCCCGAGCTGCTGGATCTGCCATCGATCCCGGTCGCATAAATGCAGTTGCAAGAACAAAAATCACTTGGAGAAGTATCAGATGACTACGACCCGCTATATTTCTAATAGAACCGGGCTGCTATTCGTCGATCCTTATAATGATTTCCTGTCCGAGGGCGGCAAGCTCTGGCCGCTGGTCGAAGGCGTCGCCAAGGAAGTCGGACTGCTCGACAATCTGCGAACCATCACCGCCGCGGTTCGCAAGGCCGGGATCCAGGTCTTCATCGTGCCGCATCGCCGCTGGGAGCCCGGCGACTATGAAAACTGGGACCATGCGACCCCCTATCAGGTTGCGTCTGGCAAGATGCAGACATTCGCGAGAGGCTCGTGGGGCGGCGAGTGGCACGCCGATTTCGCGCCGCAACCG
>JAHKKJ010000812.1 GCA_020027655.1 Deltaproteobacteria bacterium
CGGCGCGATGCGGTGAAGGCCTCAAACAAACTGGTCGCGACCCAGGGATCGTTCTTGAGGATATCCGTCTTGATAATGACCGGATGCATGATCGGGAAGATCTTGGTCTTCTTATAGTAGTCGCGCTCGTCCTGCTCAAAGTCGGAAAATAACCGCTCCACTGTACCTTCCCCCCGAATCCATGCTTCGGGCAGGTCCGGCTCTGCTTCCGCATCGACTTTCCCTTGCAACAAGAGATCTTCCAGGCGCCACTTGCCTTCAACCTGCTCGACTTTGATGGAGGAGGGCAGCTTGGAGCCCACGGGTTCCTTATTGATGATGACCCAGGTTACGGCAGTCACAGGGAGATCATAAGTATTGTGAAACATTCCCTTGGTGATCAAAGCTAAAGTGTTTTCGTAACTTCTTAGTCCGATTCTAGCGCCCTTCAAATCGGCGGGCTTCTTGATCCCGGAGCCAGAACGGACAAAGCAGAATTTGTGGGTGAACATTCGGCGCGGAAAGAAGGGGATGGCGTGAAACCAGCCGACATCCTGGCTCTTGGCCACGAGATAGGACGACATGGAGAACTCGCAAGCGTCATATTCGCCGTGATGATACATCCGCTGATGGCGAATGCCGCTTTCCACCGTGATCAGATTGAGATCGATGCCTTCGGCCTGCACTGTGCCGTCCCGCAGAGGCTGCAAATAATCGTATTTGTCGCACGCGACCGTAAGTTTCAATTTGGCCATTCTCAGATTCCTTCTTGGTGAGTTATGAAAGTACGATATTGCAGCTTCTCACGCCAGTCAATGAGCTCCCATGCGTTGACACTTTCGAGACGGGAGTGTTAAGGGGAAATGAAGCTGCGGGTTCAATGTTCAAGGTTCCAGGTTCAAGGTCAAGGAAAGGGGAGTGCGATATGCGGTTCCAAGATAAATCAGTCATCATTACCGGGGGAGGAGGAAAGATCGGCAAGGCCTATGCCTTGGGGTTTGCGAAGGAGGGCGCGAAAGTTGCCCTGCCGGACATCGCGAGCGCCGACCCTGTCGTCAAGGCGATTCGCGATATGGGCGGCACGGCCATCAGCATGGCTTGCGATGTGTCCGATGAGAAAAGTGTGAAGTCCATGGTCGACGAAGTGGCCAGACAATTCGGAGGCGTCGACGTGCTGGTCAACAATGCAGCGTATTTCATGAACGTGAAGAAAAGCCCGTTCTGGGAAATGGAAGTGGACGAGTTCGACAAAGCGATGGCCGTGAACGTCCGCGGCTCATGGCTGTGCGCCAAAGCGGCTTTTCCGTACATGAAAAAGCAAGGCAAAGGGAAAATCATCAACATCTCGTCGGGTACCGCGTTAAACGGCGGCCAGAACTACATCCACTACGTGACTTCCAAAGGCGCTTTGATCGCAATGACGCGGGCGATGGCCCGCGAAGTTGGCGACTACAACATTTGTGTCAATACGGTCTGCCCCGGCTTTGTCGTGACGGAAGGGCGGCAGGTTGATCCGGCATTTAGCGCCAACCGAATCGCAAACCGCGCGTTAAAACGGGTCCAGGTGGAGAACGATTTGGTCGGCACGGTTCTATTCTTGGCTTCCCCGGAAAGTGATTTCATGACCGGGCAATTGCTCAACGTAGACGGCGGTGCCCACTTTGTCGGATAACGGCTTTTACTTATTGGTTTACATAGAAGGATTAAAATGCGTTTCGAAAACAAGGTGGTCATCATCACCGGCGGGGGCGGAAAGATCGCCAAAGCTTACGCGATGGCTTTCGCCAAAGAAGGAGCCAAGGTTTCGCTGCCGGACATCGCCAGCGCGGACCCTGTCGTTAAGGCGATTCGCGATATGGGCGGGACTGCAATCAGCCACCACTGCCGCAGTGGAGCGCGCTTGTGTCCCTGAAATCTTAGTTGGTTTACCGCGCAGTGGATTAACCAGCTTGGTTCCCCCGGAGCGCCTGCGCGGTTGGCCGGGTCTCGTGATAATTCTTTTCGAATTCGTACAGTATTGGACAGAAACCCCTTCCGAGTCAGCGTATCGTTACATCTGAAGGCTTATTCCTGGGCTCTTGAACCATGGACTATAAAGACGAGCTGATGCAATCGGGGTTCGTGTTTAACAACCCCAACGTCAAAGGGACATGCGGGTGCGGCATCTCTTTTAGTGCCTGACCGCCTGAAGAGAAGAGAGAGCGCAAAGGTACCCCAATTAGTTGGTGAACTGATGGGGACCGGAAAAGAGTTGTGGGCAAGAAATCTGAACCTCGAGGTGAATTTATGCTTTGGACGGTTTTCGTTGTGCTTCTTGGTCTATGGGTCTTGGGCTTGGTCACTCAGGTGGCCGGTGGAATGATTCACCTGTTGCTGGTTGCTGCTGGAGCGGTAGCGCTGATTAGCATCCTGCTCAGCGGTCGGCGGAGCGTGTTATAAAAGAAAGCTGACTGATACATGAGAATACCAATTCATAGCTCTGTAATCCGGAGAGTTCCCCTCTTGTCCAATCGGCAAGACAACAAAATGCTACAGAAAGCCAGTCCACGAGAGTCTGTAAAGAAATTCCTCGCCGACCTGCGGACTGATTACCAAGCGAGAAAGAAAAACAAGCTACCGATGGAAAAGAAACAGCGGCAACTTTCCATCGGGTATTTTGTTCTGGCGTTTTTCATGATCCTGAT
>JAHKKJ010000212.1 GCA_020027655.1 Deltaproteobacteria bacterium
GCACTTGCGTCGGCAATTTTGGGGCAGACATTTGTGGGCCAGGGGGTACTTTGCAGCGAGCAGCGGTAACGTGACGGACGAGGTGATTCTGCAATACATAGCCACACAAGGGCAGGAACCTTCCGAGGCCGACGAGGATTTTAAGATTGAGGAGTAGTTTCATCGGGTCTTCAGCCGTCTTTAGACGGAAAGGAACCCACCGCCTTTTAGGCGGTGGTTCTCAGTTTCTTTGCGACCTTTGCGCCTTTGCGCGCGATATTCCGACTTTTGGTTGTGCCTCGGCCACGCTAGGTTTTTGACAGTCACTTATAGTCCGTAAAACTTCCGGGGATTCTCGCACAGGATCTTCTGAACCAGCCCAGCCGGCATATCCTCGCGCGCGTTCATGGTTGCCACGAGCTGAGCTTGTTCCGCCGGATCGTTGTGCCCATAGTCGGAGCCGGTTAGCAGATGATCCTCTCCGATATACTGCGTGAGGTAGGGCAAGTCTTCGTCCGCCTCGCAGGCGACAAAGAAGCGGCAATCGGCAAAAAGATCAGCGCCCGATTTCCAGGACGGCTTCCAGCGCCTAGTGTTGTCACGTCTCAGCTTGTGGATGAGAAACGGAACCCAGCTTGCCGAAGCCTCGATGAAACCAAACCGCAGACGAGGGAACATTTCGGGAATTTGATTCAGAACAAGATCGCGGAAAGCGTGCAAGGGCGGGAATCCCGAATGGGACCATTGCCGGTTTCTTTCCAGGTCGAACATCGCTGTTACCGATGGCGTCCCGGAGCCGGTGTGAATACAGATCGGCAGATCAACGTCCATTGCCGCTTGATACACCGGGAAGAAATGGGGATTGTCCAAAGTGTAGTTGCCTTCTATGCCGCGGAAGAAAACACCGACGGCGCCGTTCGGCTTAGCGGTTTTGATTTCTTTCACTGACTCTTCAATCGATCTCAATGGCGGAACAACCACCCAGCGTAGACGATTTTTGCTGTCAGACCAGGCGCGAGCCATAAAGCGGTTGTAGGCGCGACATAGGGCGACGTCCAACGCGGGGTCGTCCGTTAGATAGATCAAAAACAGAGTCGGGTACACGACCTGAGTCTCGACGCCGAGCCTGTCCATATCGGCAAGTCTGGCGGCTACATCAGTGATCTCTCGACAGCCGACGCGAATGTCCTTGCGCGAGGATTGGATCTTCGATTCAGACGGAGTGATCAAACGGAAACCGCCTTTACCGACCGGTTTCGGAAAGATATTGCCGTCAATCAACCAGAGCGCGTTCCAATCCTTATAGAGCGTGTCATCGGGCATCGAGACCAAGACGGGTCTACGATGGCGCATGTCAGCGTCTATCAAGTTCCACATGCTCAGAGATTCAGCGACATGAGTATCGGAATCAATTACACCTAACATTTTTCACCTCCTGGTCAGGCCGTTGCAAAAGGCTCATTTGCTTTGTCGCGCTCAATTGCCTCGCTACAGTTTGCTTATGGCGTATGGCTTATAGCGTATGGTTCGGATGTTTCAGCTATATGCCATCAGCTATCAGCCATATGCGAAGTACGCGCGCCTCGCATCTGAAACCTTTTTGACCGGCCTGACAAAGAATTTGCTCTACGGTAGATCTCTGCAAGCATCTTACTCGCGCTAGAGCTAAAACAATTGAGGAGTGGTGTCAATCGAAAGAAATCAAGTTTGCGGCGAGGGGCTGACTTTGCATATATAGGGACGAAGAGCTCTCTGTATATTATATAGTTGAAAGTTTTCGCGGCTTGCGCAAATTTTCCGGTGGCCCGTGGCTATCCAAAACAGGGATTTGCTCGCGCCAAGACGCCAAGAACGCCAAATCCGGAAGTTTGATTTCTTTGCGGCCTTTGCGCCTTTGCGCGAGATATTCCGAGTTTTGGGTGCGGCTCGGCCGTCCTGTGTTAAGAGTCAGTATTTTCGTAGGAGGATGTAGTTCATGGCGACACTAAAGATGCTCGATCCGCGAGCGTCGGTGAATACAAAAGATCGGCCGCTGGTGCCGGGACTGGATACATTGGAAGGGAAGGTCATCGGTATCATCGATAACGGCCAGGCGAATTCGACAACGATGTTTCAGGAGCTGGCGAAGCTGCTCGAGGAAAAATACCGGCCCGCCGAGGTGCTGTTTAAGACCAAACCGACGCACATGCAGGGCGCCCCTAAAGCTACTATGGAGGAATTCGTCAGCCGATGTGATGCCGTGATCACCGGACTAGGGGCTTGAGGGTCGTGTACATCGTGGAGTGTCCACGACGCCATCGAACTACAGAAACGCGGGAAGCCGACGGTGACGCTGTGCCAGTCGATTTTCATGGAGCTGGGTCGGACCGAAGCGAAGTTCTTTGGGATCTCCAGTTTGCCTCTCGTGGAAATCCCGCACCATCCGAGCGGAGGCGCCCTGCCGGGAGAGCATCGAGCGGACGCGGAGGGGGCGGTGGATAAAGTTGGAGCGATATTAACGCTGAAGATGTAGCGACGTTGAATCCCCGCTGCTACGAAACATAGCCGCGTCACAGGATGGTTAACGTCCGAACTAAAACTAAAAGCTCCAAATGCAGATAAAACGTCTCGGGTTACGATTCCTTTCCCCCTTGCGGGGAAAGGTAAGGATAGGGGGATATGAGCCAAACTCGTGAGCGAGCACGGCAATTACGGAAAAACCCCACGGACGCTGAGCGGCTGCTTTGGCGGAAACTCCGATTCTGGCAAGTAGACGGTCTTAAGTTTCGCCGCCAACAACCTTTGGAGACGCTACATCGTCGATTTTATTTGTTTGGAAAAAAGATTGGTCATCGAGGTCGACGGCGGACAGCATAGTGAGCAAGTCGCATACGATGTTGAGCGAGATATCTGGCTGCGGGATCAAGGTTTTAATGTCTTGCGATTTTGGAATCACGACGTACTTAAGAACATCGATGGAGTCGTTGACGTGGTTGTCAAAACCTTGCGAAATACCCCCTTCCTTAATCCTTCCCCGCAAGGGGGAAGGAAAAAGATCATGAGAGGAAGACACTGCTCGCCGGTCCGCCCGTGAACAATTTCGATTGGAGTCCTTGACGATGAATTTAACCTCAAACATCATTGAAGTTGAAGATAGCCTGGAAGCTGTCAACGACTGGTTTTGCCGGGAGAAGCTGAGTGACGGACTGCCCATCGTGCCGCCGACGGCGGAGCGGGTTGAGAGAATGCTTGACGGAACCCATCGCGATCCGCAGGAAGTCATCGGTTCGATCCCACCGAAGTGGGCGCCGGCGAGCGTTGAGAAAATTGCTATCAACGCCGTCATGGCCGGTTGTCTGCCGGAATATTTACCGGTTGTTATAGCTGCTGTCGAGGCGATGTGCGAGCCGCGCTTCAACCTCTATGGAGTTCAGGCGACCACCGGTTACGTCGGTCCGGCTCTTCTCGTGAATGGGCCGCTCCGAAAGACCCTTGATATCAACTGCGATGCCGGCGTTTTCGGACCAGGCTATCGGTCGAATGCAACCATCGGCCGGGCCATTCGCTTGATACTCATTACAGTGGGTGGCGGGTTCCCCGGCGAAACAGACCGTTCGACTTTCGGCTGGCCTGGTAAGTACACCATGTGCTTCGGCGAGAACCAGGAGAAGAGCCCCTGGGAGCCTTATCATGTCGAGATGGGCTTCAAGCCTGAAGAGAGTACGGTCACCGTGTGTGGTATCAATGGATTTCTTCCCATGCACACGGCCGGGAATCGGGGTGAGCAGGCTTTGTCATCATTGGCCGAGGTGATCGCGATGCACCATGGTGTAAGTCATCTCGACGTCGGTAGCTTCGGCGGTGGCACGCCGCTGGTGGCGCTCGGCACCGAGGACGCGGAGATCATGGCGCGAGACGGGATTACGAAAAAGCACGTTAAGCAGTATCTCTGGGAGCATGCGGCGCTGCCGTTCGCGGAGATTCCAGCCCGGCGCAAAGGTCACAAGAGCGATGAGGAATTGTTGCGCGAATCGCCGCACGTCACGCCCGATGGCATTGTTCACCTCTCGACAAAGCCAGAAGACATTATGGTTGTTGTACTGGGAGGTAAACATCGTCATTCAGTCTTTCTGCCGATGTGGACGGGGAGAAATACCTTGTCGGTGATTAAGCGGATCCGTTGAATGGAGTGGTGGAAGATTGAGAATGGAAAGTCGAGGATCGAGGATGGAGGATTGAAGATGGTACGCCGAGGGAAATTCAGAGGGTCACTAGTCGTGACCGCAAGCGTGGTGCTCATTGCGCTTCTTGCGTTCAAAAGTTTCGCTCAGGAAAAGATTCGCTTTCCGATCGGTGAGTCATCAAAGACGTTGAGCTACGGTCCGCTCTGGGTGGCGGCGAAGATGGGTTTTTTTGAACGGGAAGGCTTGGACGTGCCGATCATCACCATGCGCGGCTCGCCGCTGACCATTCAAGCGCTGACCGCCGATTCCATCAACGTCGCCAACGCGACGGTCGACACGCTCATCAGCGCCTATGAGAGAGGCGCCGAGATCACCATGATCGGCGGCCTGATCAACGGTCTCGGTTTGAGCATGATCGGCGGCAAACCGTACAAGACCTACGCCGATCTGCGCGGCACCACCATCGGCACGCAAACGCTGACTTCCGGCACCGGCTTCGCCTTGCGGCTGGTGCTGAAGGTGCATGGCATGGAATATCCGCGTGATTACAAACTGCTCAACATCGGCGGCGCTCCCGATCGCTATCAAGCGTTGATTTCGGGGCAAATTTCCTCGGCTCCGGTGGGTGTGCCCCTCGATCTCGTGGCGAAGCAACAGGGTTTCAACATCATCGGTTATTTCGCGGATGACCAGCCCAACTTTCAGTTCAATGTCTACATCGTCAAACGCTCCTGGGCCGAGAAGAATCGGGCGCTGGTCGTTCGCTTTATGAAAGCCATGGCTTCGACGATGCGCTGGATGGTGGACAATCGCGAGGCCGCCTGCGGCTATTTGTCGAAGGAAATGGTGATCAGCATCGAGCATTGCCGCTATGCCTCGGATTATAACTGGAAAAACCGCATCTGGGACCGCAACGCCGATTTGAACGTCGAAGGCGTGCGCACCTTGATCAAAATCACCGCCGAGCAAGGTATTCTTAAAGAGCCTCTGCCGGAGCCGTCGAAGTACATCGATCATAGCTATCTCAAGCAGGCGTTGGCGGAGATTGGCAAAAGGTAAGGGGTGAGGCGTAAGGAGTAACCGGTAAGGAGTGGTAATGAAACAGCTGATGCGCATGGCCTGGTCGATTGTTTTGTTCGGGATTTTCGTGGCGGCTCCGAACGGTGTTGCGCAAGATAAGATGAGATTGGGTCTCAGCTCAGTGAGCGCTCTGCACAGCGCGGTTTGGATCGCCGAGCAAAAGGGATTGTTTCGCAAGCACGGCATCGAGGCGGAGGTCATCGTCACCGGTCAAGGCGCCACGGCGGGAATCAGCGCGTTGCTTGCCAACGATATCCAGATGACCAGCTCGGCGGGAGACGCACTCGTTAACGCGGCCTTGCACGGCGGCGAAACCGTTATGGTTGCGGGAGTTGTCAACAAAGGGCTGCAGCGCATTATGGTGCGGCCGGAGATCAAGACGCAGGCGGATCTCAAGGGCAAAAAAGTCGGCGTCACGCGCATCGGCGCGGTGTCTCATTCGGTTCTTCTAATGATACTGAGACGCTGGAACATGAGCCCGACGGATGTCCAGATCATGCAGGTGGGGTCGTCGCCGAATATGCTGGCAAGCTTGGACAAAGGCGGCCTTGACGCCGCCGTGATAACGATTCCCTCTATGTTCGTCGCCGAAGACCGCGGCTACAAGGTGCTGCTCGATCTCGCCGATACGGACATTTATTATCTTCAGACTATGATCGCCACCACGCGGAGCTACATCAAAGGCAATCGTGACAAAGTGTTAAGATTTCTCAAAGGCTATTTAGAGGGCATCGCCTATTTCAAGCAGAATCGGAAAGAGAGTCTGGAAGTCGTAAAGAAGAAGCTCAGAATCAGCGTGGAGCAGGACCGCAACCTGGAACGTTCATTTGACCTGTTGAGCGCCAAGTATTACGAGTCAATGCCCTATCCGTCGTTACGGGGCGTCGAAACGGTAATCGGATTCGTGGAAAAAGATAACCCCAAGGCAAAAGGCGCAGACCCCAAGTCATTTGTCGACGACAGCCTGCTTCGGGAAATCGACGCGAGCGGCTTCGTTAAAGGGCTTTACCAAAGGTAGACAAACGGATCATCAGGCTGCTAAAAAGCCTTCAGGCGGTTCATGCTTCGACGAAGCTCAGCACGAACAGTGAAATGGTTTGTCATAGCTAATGCCAAGCCGATCGCCCTGAGCATCGTCGAAGGGTGCGCTCAATCGCGTCGCTCCAGCTGGCGCATAGCGTATGGCTTATAGCGTATGGTTCCAACTATATGCCATAAGCTATCAGCCATATGCGAACTACGTGCGCCTCTCCTCTGAGTTTTTTTGAG
>JAHKKJ010000813.1 GCA_020027655.1 Deltaproteobacteria bacterium
TTCCGGCTGCGCGGCGGACGGTTGGCCGTAGAGCAGCAGCTCCTCTTTGAATATTTGCATTAACGAATAGAGGCACGAAGCGATTACCGGTCCGACGAACACCCCCCAGACACCGACCCATTGCAGTCCGCCCAGGACGCTGATAAATGCCAACAGTGGATGCAGCTTCACATCACTGTTCACCTTCTCCGTTGCGTAGTAAAAATTCTCAGCCCATGGTCCACCGTAGGATACAAGTAACGTAGGTGTGTAGGTCATTCCTGACGCGGCCACCAGGGAAACAAGCAAGGTCCAGCGAAGGAGCGGGTTGGCGCACGGTTTACCTTCAGGAATTTGCTAATTCTAGCTTTCTTCGTTGGTTTTCTCATTTGGAGCTATCGGGGCGCAGGGATTCACCTCGCGCAACTTTTCAGCCTCGATAGCTTCGAGCAGATCCTGATCTACATCCAGAAGCTTTTTCCGCCGGATTTTTCTGCAGTCGTCATCCAGGAAGCGTTGAAAGGAACCATTGAGACCTTTGCGATCTCGTTCATGGGGACGTTGATGGCCGTGGTTATCGCCCTTTCGATTGTCTTCTTTGCATCGCGAAACCTGATCTATTCCGGCCTGCTCTATGAGATGGAGCCCAGACAGGGGTGGAAGCGCGCCGCTCGAATACTACCTTATCTGGCAGCAAAGAGTTTGCTGAATATACTGCGGACTATTCCCGAAATGGTCTGGGCCTTGATCTTTGTTTTTCTGGTCGGTTTGGGACCTTTTCCTGGAGTCCTGGCTCTCGGTGTGCACACCGGTGGCGTGCTCGGAAAGCTCTTCGGCGAGGTGCTAGAAAACGTTGACAACCAGCCGATTGAATCGCTCCAGGCTACCGGGGCCAATCGCTTGCAGATTCTCTTTTACGGCATTGTGCCGCAGGTTCTGCCGCACTTCATCTCCTACACGCTTTATCGCTGGGAGGTGAACATTCGCGTCGCGGCAGTGTTGGGACTTGTGGGTGCCGGCGGACTAGGGCAGAGAATTCACATCGCCATCAGCCTTTTCCTGGAGAACCAGCTTCTCACCCTGATCATTGCGATCTATTTATTAGTAACGCTGGTCGATTATTTGAGCGCCTATCTCCGTCGGAAGGTTGTCTAATTGCGGCGATCAACTCTGCATCGCCGCCTGGATGGCCCGCGCCACATAGACATGGGTCAAATGAGCGCGGTATTCGCTGGAGCCGTTGATGTCCTCGATGACATCCACGTTGCGCGTCGATTCCGTGGCAACATCCTCGATCAGCTTTGAATCAAGCTTCTTTCCCGTGAGCATTTGCTCGACCCGGTTAGCTCGATAAGCCTTATCCGCTACGCCCGTGATTCCCAGGGCGATTTGGCTGCACACTCCCGATGCCTCCATCGCCATGCGCACGGCGACGCCAACCACAGCAAAGCCCGATGATCTTGGCGCTGCTTTTAAGTAGGCAGTCTTGTCATTGCCCGTGACGGGCACCTTAAGCGCCGTCACCACTTCATCCGGCTCCAGAACACTCATCAGCAGTCCCAGAAAAAAATCGTTGCACTTGACCCAGCGCTCGCTCCTGGGGCCGACAACCTTAATCTCCGCATCGAGCGCCATAATGGCAGGAGGCCAATCTCCGGCCGGGTCGGCGTGCGCGATGCTACCACCGATCGTGCCGCGGTTTCGCACTTGCACGTCGGCGATCGTGGTTGCCGTTTGGGGCAGCAGCGGACAGTTCTTTTTCAGCAGCTCGGAATCTTCGATCTGGTTGTGGGTGACAAGCGCGCCAATGATCAGGTTATTGCCTTCTTCGGCAATCGAATCGAGACCGGGAATGCGGCCGATGTCGAGGATGTATCCGGGTTTCGATAATCGCATTTTCATCAGCGGCAGCAAGCTCTGGCCGCCGGACAGAATTTTTACGTCGTCCTTGTGCGCGGACAGATATTTCACCGCGTCGCTCAGCGAGCGAGGAGCGTAGTACTCGAAGGAACCGGGGATCATGACTAGAAGGACCTCCGCTCTCTTTCGGGATTGTGATTCGCCAGGCGCCACACCAACTCCGGAGTTAAGGGAAGGTCGCAAACCTTTACACCGAATGGTTTGAGCGCGTCTTCCACCGCGCTGGCGATGGCCGCGGGTGAGGGGATCGCGGCGCCTTCGCCGGCGGCCTTTTGTCCCAGAGAGGTGAACGGTGAAGGGGAAGGGCGGTGAATGACTTCCACCCGCGGTGTTTCCGCAGTGGAGCACTTGCCATAATCGAGATAGGTAATTGTCAACGGCTGTCCCTCCGGGTTGTACATGAAGCCTTCGCCGAGAGCGACGGCGATACCATGGGCGGCGGAGCCGTAAACCTGCCCGTTGACCACATCCGGGTTGATCACAGTTCCGTTGTCCCCAACGATGAGATAGCGCAGCACTTCGACTTTGCCGGTGGCTTTATCGACTTCGACGACCGCGGCGTGGGCGCCGGCTGAGAATGTAAATTGCGCCCGCACCAGGCGATCGGCGTCCGGAATGATATTGGGCTTGGCATGGGGAAACGTGTAATAGAACGTGGCCTGCAAACCGGCTTCCATGCCGTCCGGGATCAGATGCTGGTTGTTGTACGCGATGCGACCAAGCTCGGCGAAAGTCACCTTCTTCGTC
>JAHKKJ010000213.1 GCA_020027655.1 Deltaproteobacteria bacterium
CCGCGTAGCGAATATGCCGGATAAGGAAGCGGTGATCGATCAGACCGACGCGCGAAAGAAAATAGGCGATTACCGGAAGCTGGAACATCACCCCAAACGCCAAAACCAGCCGTGATACCAGAGAAAAATATTCGCCCATTTGGATCAACGGTTGAACCTCGATAGCTTCATACCTGCGCAATAGAAACTCGAGTCCGAACTGCAAGAACACTTCATAACAAAAAGCCGTCCCGGCAAGAAAAAAAAGCGATCCAAAAAAGACGAAACTGCGCGTGTAGCGCTTTTCGTGTTCATAGAGACCCGGAGCAATGAACTGCCAAGCGTGCCATAAAAGAACCGGCAAGGCGACGATAATCGCGGCTGCAAATGCGACCTTCATCTTCGTAAAAAACGCTTCAGAGACTCCCGTGCCAATGATAGTCAGCCCGGAAACGGGAACGCGCCGAAGTGGAGCCGTGAGTAGATAGAATATCTGTTCAGCAATGGCAAAGCAGCCCAGAAACGCAATGCCGATGGCGACACAACACTTTACGAGGCGAGAACGGAGTTCTGCCAGGTGGGAGGTAAAGGGCATCTGCACATCAGCGGCGGGCCCGTCACCTTGGCTCTTGTTCACTTTTTTTCTTCTGCAACCGTTACCGGGGATGGGGCGGCGGTGTCGGATGATTTTTCCAGAAAGGGATCATCCTTGCTCGTGGCGCCGGGGGAAGTCTCTTCGATCTCGTGCTCCATCTGGCGGAGCTCATCTTTAAGCTCATCGGTGGCCCGACGAAATTCCGCCATTCCTTTGCCGAGGGCACGTGCGAGCTCGGGGAGTTTCTTGGGGCCGAGTACTATGAGCGCCAGAGCCAGAATCAAAAGCAGCTCGGGCATGCCGATGCCGAACATGAGCATAAGCTATTCGATTTTATCCGGCTTATCAAGTTAAGTTACGCGCTGTTGAAAATTGCTTATCTCGGAAAGAAAGCCTTCCGGTCTGAACAAAATGGGCCTGTGCTTCGATGGCCACCACCCCAGCCCATAGTTATTCCAGCAGACGGCCCTGCCCCAACCTTTGCTCTCACATTGCTCAGCCCTCCAGTCTTCCTTCCCCTCGATTCCTTACTCACTTTCAGCCCGGCCATCACAGCCATAGAGTTTGGCTGTTTTGCAGCATGGCGGCCTAGGTGGTAGGCTTCCTGTATGGCCCGTTCCGCGGTTGTGGTTGATCCCGAGTACCTGAAACATGAGCCCGGTGAGTTTCATCCAGAAAGACCCGAGCGAATTCGGGCTTTGCTCGATCTCGCGGAGAAGCTCGATAAAAATAGGTTCCAGATTTTGCCGCCCAAGGCCGCGAGCAGATCCGACGTCGAGTCTTGCCACGGCGCCGACTATGTCAAATTGGTTGAATCGACGTCGAAGACCAATCATTACGCCCTGGATGGTGACACGATTACCTGTCGCGATTCCTTCGGCGTGGGGTTGCTGGCGGTGGGGGGATTTTTGCGCCTCATTGATTCCATTGCCGCAGGGGAATCGCAAAATGGGTTTGCTCTGGTGCGCCCGCCTGGACATCACGCGCTCAAAAATCGCGCGATGGGTTTCTGTCTGTTTAACACCATCGCGATCGGCGCTCAGCATCTAAAGAATGCCTATGATGCCAAGCGCGTTATGATCATGGATTGGGATGTCCACCACGGCAATGGAACGCAGGATTCTTTCTACGAGGATCCTTCGGTCTTGTTTATTTCAACTCATCAATTCCCCTACTATCCTGGAACCGGTGCCGTCAATGAAGTGGGTCTGAACGCAGGCGAAGGATACACGATCAATATTCCTCTTCCAGCCGGGTGCGGTGATGCCGAATACCTGCGTGTCTTTTACGACGTGGTGGTTCCGGCGGCCAAAAAATTTGCACCTGAATGGATTCTTGTCTCTGCCGGTTTCGATCCGCACCGGCGAGATCCTTTGGGCGGGATGGAAGTGACGGAGGCGGGCTTCGCCGGAATGGCGGGTCTGCTTCTCGAGCTCGCGGATCGATACACTGGAGGTAAGATCGCTTTCTTACTCGAAGGTGGGTACGATCTTGCTGCGCTAAACCATTCCGTTGCGGCGGTACTCGAAGTCTTGCAACAAAACTCGGGGACGATGGAAAATGCCAAATCGGGCGGCGACCGAATCGAACCTCTGGTTCACAGAATTCTCCAAGTGCGCGAAAAGTATCGTTAAAGCAAAATACTATTGACCCTCTCGCTAGACTGTTTTATCTATTAACCTCACAATCGGAGACGGACTGTGGCAGCAACGGAACAACGCAGAGTTGTGGTGACGGGCTTGGGGCTCGTTACACCATTGGGAATCGGCTTGGAAAAAAATTGGCAAGCACTCGTCGCCGGACAGTCGGGTATTCGGAAGATCGACCGATTCCCGAATATTGATGCTTTTGCATCGCGCATCGCTGGGCAAGTCCCTGATTTTCGCGCCGAAGATTTCATCGAGCCGAAGGAGATCAAGAAAATGGATCTCTTCATCCAATACAGCGTCGCCGCCGCGAACATGGCGATGGAGCATAGTGGGCTCAAAATCGATGCCCCGGAGGCCGAAAACGTTGGTGTTATTATTGGCGTGGGCCTTTGCGGGATCGACACCATCGAGGCAACCGAGAGAGCCTATCTTGACGGCGGGCCGCGCAAAATTTCTCCGTTCTTCATTCCCAAGGTCATTTCAAATCTCGCACCCGGGCAGATTGCTATTCGACATGGTGCGAAGGGAGTCAATTGGACACCAACGTCAGCATGCGCATCGGGGACTCATGCCATCGGAGAAGCCTTTCACTTGATCCAGCGTGGCTTGCAGGACGCAGTGATCGCCGGCGGAGCTGAATCTGCGATCACGCCCCTCGGGGTCGGTGGGTTTAGCGCGATGAAAGCGCTTTCAACCCACAACGACGAACCGGAACGCGCCAGTCGCCCGTTCGATAGAGAGCGTGACGGTTTCATCATTGCCGAAGGTTCGGGGGTTTTGATCTTGGAAGAAAGAGATCGCGCATTAAAGCGCGGGGCGAAGATTTATGCGGAGGTCATTGGCTATGGCGCCAATGGAGACGCGCATCACATGACGGCGCCCGCTCCGGGAGGTGAGGGCGCTGCGCGCTGCATGCGATTGTCGCTTAAAGACGCGGGGATTGCCCCCAGCGAGGTTGACTATATCAACGCCCACGGGACTTCGACGGAATACAACGATGCCAATGAAACGCAGGCAATCAAGAAAGTTTTCGGCGAGCATGCTTTGAAGCTGGCTGTGAGTTCGACTAAATCAATGACCGGGCATTTGCTTGGGGCCGCCGGCGCCGTGGAAGGGATATTTTCGGTGCTGGCGCTGCGTCACGGAATAATTCCGCCGACCATCAATTACGAGAATCCCGATCCCGATTGCGATCTCGACTATGTGCCGAATCAGGCGCGCAGAGCCGATATACGCGTGGCGCTGTCAAACTCATTCGGCTTTGGCGGGACAAATGCGTGCGTGATTTTCAGGAGGGGTGAATGAGCGGAGCGCAACGGCGAAGTGTGATCCTTGGTACCGGGTCTGAACTTCCGGCTAAAGTCGTTACCAACGGAGACCTGGAGAAGATGGTCGATACCAGCGACGAATGGATTACGGTTCGGACCGGTATTAAAGAACGACGGGTGCTGGAAGAAGGCAAAGGGAATGCCGATATGGCCTATCATGCGGCCAAGCGCGCACTCGACGATGCGGGGATAAAGGCCAAAGATCTCGACGCCATCATCATGGCAACCTGCACAGCGGATTATCTCATGCCGAGCTCCGCGTGCGTTCTCGAAGATATGCTGGAGGCCCGCAAGGCTTTCTCGTTTGACGTGAATGCCGCCTGCTCGGGTTTTCTCAACGCGTTATCCGTGGCGGACTCCTTTATCCGGACCGGACAGATTGGCAACGCCTTGGTAGTGGGCTCCGATGCTTTGAGCCGGCTGCTCAACTGGCAAGACCGTACGACTTGTATCTTGTTTGGTGACGGGGCGGGCGCGGTGGTGCTGGGGGCTTCCGAAAATGGTCACGGCGGAATTCTCAGTACAAAACTGCGCACGGATGGCTCCTACGCAAAAACTCTCTATGTGCCGGCCGGCGGATCGCTTAAGCCCGCCAGGCTGGAAACCGTTAGGAATAACGAGCATACGATCACCATGAACGGCAAAGAGGTCTTCAAGGTCGCCGTTCGCTCCATGGAAGAGATCAGCCGCCAGGCGCTCGAAGAAGCAGGAGTGAAAATCGAACAGGTTTCATTGGTTATTCCGCACCAAGCCAATCGAAGGATTATCGTCGCATTGGCCGACCGCCTCGGCATTTCTATGGACAAGGTCGTAGTCAACGTCGAGAAGTATGGGAACACTTCCGCCGCATCCGTCCCTGTTGCGCTCGACGAAGCCAGACGGCAAGGCCGAATTCACAAGGGCGATATCGTGCTCTTGAATGCCTTCGGCGCGGGGTTTGCCTGGGGGGCGGCGGTGGTGCAGTTCTAGCCGACCGGAGTCTCGACCCGCTTAATTGTTTGACGTCTCCCTCAAAAATTACTGCGCGCGACTCACTCGTTGCTCGACATTGGCGCAGTGTTCCTGCAATTTGGAACTTTGTTCGACGAGATAATGGGCCGAGTTTCGGATCGCCTTGATCGGTTCAGGAAGTCTTGCAAACTCGGACAAGAAATCGGATCTGCTCTCTTCCAGAGACGGAAGAGGAACCGTGATCTTTCCTTCCGTCATCACTTTCTTTAACAAGGGTTCGGCCCCGGCGATATTTTCTCCGCGCAACGCGATGATATCTTTCTCCAATTGACCTTGCTTATCGCAGATTCGGAATACCTGCTTCTTACCCGGCAAAGAGGCTTTCCCAGTGCTGAGCTTAAGGACCGGCCGGTTATCATATTCAACCAACTTGTAAGCTACGTCTGACCAAGGAGCATCGGCGGAGACACCCATTTTGGTTCCCACACCGTAGCTGTCATAAGGAACATTGGCGTTTGCATAGTCAGCGAGATCGTACTCGTCCAGGCCGCCGCTGCCGATGATCTTGACGTTTTTCAGGCCGGCTTCATCAAAGATCTTTCGAACCTCGGCGGCCAGCTGCGCCAGATCTCCACTGTCGATGCGCACGCCCTGGAGTTGCTGGCCCCGGGCGGCCATTTCTTTGGCTACCCGCACGGCTTTGCGCGCGCCTGCCACGGTGTCATAGGTGTCGATTAGCAAAGTCGAATGATTGGGAAAGCTGGTGACGAATGCACGAAAGGCGTCGATCTCGTGTTCGAAACTGGAGACGAAAGAATGCGCCATCGTACCGACGATCGGTATCCCATAATGCTGTCCGGCTCGGACATTGCTGGTTCCCGCACAACCGGCGAGGTAGCTGGAGCGGGCGACCTTCATCCCGGCGTCGATGCCATGGGTGCGCCGCAGCGAAAAATCCACCACCGATCGCTCACCCGCCGCATGGACGCAGCGTGCCGCTTTGGTGGCGATGAGCGACTGAAAGTTGATCTGATTGATGATAAAAGTCTCGACGATCTGGGCCTCGACGATGGGGGCGGTGACTTCCATAACCGGCTCGTCCTTGAAGAATAAGCGCCCTTCGGGAATGGCCCAAACGTCGCCCGTAAATTTCAACCCCTTCAGAAAATCAAGAAAATCGTCCGTAAACATCCGCCGCGAGCGGAGGTAGTCGATGCCGGCAGAGTCCATCTGGAATCGCTCAAGGAACTCCAAGACATCTTGCAGGCCCGCGGAAACGAAGTAGCTGCGATTCGGAGGATAGGACCGGACAAAAAGACTAAAAGTCGACGGCGCAAGCCTTTGGCTCTGGAAATAACCCTGAGCCATAGTCAGCTGGTAGAGATCCGTCAACAACGCCAGGTTCTCTGTCGTATACACAAAGACTCCGCGCTAATAAATGAGCGGAGTCTAGTGTACAATTGACCCTAAGTAAAGGCGAACGAACGCCTGTTCACTATTGATTTATCTGGGCTGTTTTGTTAAGAATTTCTCGTAGGCTGACGGTCGGCTGCAACCAAGGAGGGCTGATGTTTACCGAGAAAGTAGAACTTAAGGATTTTGAAAAACAAGATCCGGAGTATCAGGATCTTTTGCGGCGAGTACTGGCGATTCAAGCAGACTGTGAGATCGGCGGGCCGAACCTCTATGTTAAGGATATCTTGCCCAACGCGCCGACCAAGTTAGATCAGCTTATCGTCGCCCGCACGGCGGCCGAAGAGATGGACCATTTCAGAAAGATGGCCCGCTTGGCTGGTGATATTGGCGTCGATGTTTCATACACGCTCAGTCGGCCCAATCAAGAACGATACGTTGAAGCCTTTCGTGGCCAGATCAAAACCTGGGAAGATTTTGCCGTGTTCGGATTCCTCGTCGACCGC
>JAHKKJ010000214.1 GCA_020027655.1 Deltaproteobacteria bacterium
CTTCGGGCGGCAGCATCTGCTCCAGGCTTTTAAAGTGAGGGCGATCGGCGGTCGCCGGGGATAGGATGCCGATGTGAACTTTTTGTGGTGTAACCATAGATGTGGTTCCCTCTAAACGAATTTGATTTGGGACAGAGCCACTGCAAAAGCAAAAGCACATGAAATATCTCGCGCAAAGACGCGAAGCACGCCAAGGTGGGACAAGTCGGAAACATTTTCTTCGCGAACTCAGCGAGAGAAAAACGGCATTGGCAAAAACGCAAAATTCCGCGAAGAAACTGCGCTGATCACCGAGACGCGGTGACGCGCCACATTTTTCCGCCGCTGTCGTCGGCCACCAGCAATGATCCGTCCGGCAATTCCGTGACGCCCACCGGGCGGCCATAGGCTTCGAATTTACTTTCGTCGGCGATGAATCCGGTGAGGATATCTTCCATAGGGCCCGCCGGCTGGCCGTTTTCGAATGGGACAAAGGCAACATTATAGCCTACCATCTTGGAGCGGTTCCACGAACCGTGCATGCCGATGAAGGCGCCGCCTTGATAGCGTCGGGGCAAAGCCTTGCCGCGATAGAAAGCCAGCCCCAGCGCCGCGACGTGGGAGCCCACCGCGTAGTCGGGCTTGATCGCTTTGGCTACGAGATCGGGCCGCTGGCCTTTCTTGCGCGGGTCTTCATTCTGGCCAAAGTAAGAGAAGGGCCAGCCGTAGAAGGCGCCTTCCTTGACGCTGGTCAAATAATCGGGGACCAGATCGTCGCCCAAAAGATCGCGCTCGTTGACGACCGTCCATAAGACATTCGTTTGCGGCTCCCAATCCATTCCAACCGGATTGCGCAGTCCGGTGGCGAAAATCCGCATGCCGCTGCCGTCGGGATTGATCTCTAGAATCCCGGCGCGCCGCTGATCCTTTTCCCAACCATTTTCCTCATCGACGTTGGACGCCGAGCCCACCGCGATGTAGATTTTGCGGCCGGTGCGGTCGGCGATAAGGTTGCGCGTGTAGTGCCCGCCGGCTGGCAGGTCGAGAATTTTCTCCCCCTTGCCATCGATTTTCGTTTGGCCCGTGCGGTAGGGGAAGCGTACCACTCCATCGGTGTTCGCCACGTAAAACCAGTTGCCCACGAGCAGCATGCCGTGGGGCATATTGAGGCCGGTCAAGAAAACTTCACGGATGTCCGGCTTGCCGTCTTTATTGGTGTCTCTGAACAAAGTGATTCGATTCGCCGATTTCTCCGGCCGATCGGCCCGGCCAGGCCACTCGCGAGTCGCCTCAACCACTAATATGTCTCCGTTGGGCAAGACGTACGCCTGACGCGGATTGTCGAGATTTTCAGCGAAGAGGCTCACCTCGAAGCCGGGCGCGGCCGCCGGCATTTTGCCTTTGGGCCAGCCGATAACTTTGGAGTTGTTGCGCGCTGACGGTGTGTCGAAAGGAGCGGGCAGTTGAAGTTTGTCAGACGGGCCCGTACCCACCGCGTATTGGCGGTTGCCAACACTGGTTTGGGTCGTGGCTGCGCAGGACAAGAGGAATGACGCGGCGATTACCTGACTCATCTGAAATAGATGACGATGCACCATAGAGTCGTCCTCCTTCTATCGATTCTATTCGATCACGCCGGTTTGGATGACGGGCACTATATAATAACCATCGGCCATCAGGAAGTGGGAAACCCGACAGTTGTATAGGTACCCGGTCCAGTCTAAGATCGCCCCGACTCGTTAGCAGGCTGCTGAAAAAAACTCATATGCTTCGTTGCGCTCAATCGCCACGCTCCATTTGGCTTATGGCGTATGGCTTATAGCGTATGGTTCGTATGGTCAAAGCTATATGCCATAAGCTATCAGCCATATGCGAACTACGTGCGCCTTGGCTCTGAGTCTTCTTCAGCAGCCTGTAATCAGAGTTTTTCACACACTTCTGCAGGAGGTAGGAATGCTCTATCGCGACTTGCGCGGCTGGCTTGACGGGGTCGAATCATTCGGCGAACTCAGGGTGGTGGAGGGCGCTGACTGGAATCAGGAAATCGGCGCTGTTGCTGAAGTTGCGGCACGGTCAGAGACGCCGCCGGCAGTGCTGTTCGACAAAATCAAAGACTACCCCGCCGGCCGGCGCGTTCTAACCGGCATTCACAATCCCACCCTCAAGCGACAATGCCTGACCAATCACCTGCCGCTTGATTACACGCGCGACCAGTTCATCGACGCGTGGAAGAAACGGCTCAACCATCCTAGTTTTCTGCCGCCGCGAGTTGTCGACTCGGGCCCGTTGATGGAAAACGTTTTCGAAGGGAAGGAGATCGACCTTCTTTCACTGCCGGTTCCTTTCTGGCACGAAGGTGACGGCGGGAGATATATCGGCACGCTTGATGTCACGATCAGCCGCGATCCGGAAGAAGGCTGGGTGAACCTGGGTTGCTACCGCGTGATGGTGCACGACCGCGATACCTTGGCGCTTTACATGTCGCCGGGACATCATGGCAACATTCACCGGCAGAAGTACTTCGACCAGGGAAAACCGTTTCCAGTGGCGATCAGTTTCGGTCCCGATCCTTTGCTATGGTACTTCGGCCAGATGGACGTCCCGCCTGGCGAGTCGGAATACGACTATGCCGGCGGGATTCGCGGCGAGCCCTTCGAGGTCATTTTAGGGGAACACACAAAGCTGCCGATCCCGGCGTACTCCGAAGTCGCGGTGGAAGGCGAGGTCATACCCGGAACGAAAATTCCCGAAGGACCGTTCGGCGAGTTCACCGGTTACTACGCCGGCGGTCTCCGTTCTGAACCGATACTCAAAGTGAAGCGCCTCATGTATCGCAACGATCCGATCATCACCGGCGCGCCGCCTTATCGTCCGTCGGCCGGAGCAGAGAATAATCTGATCCGCGCTGCCTACGTATGGGACTACCTGGACAAGGCCGGCGTCCCGGATGTAAGGGGAGTCGCCTACTATCAGACGCGCCTGCTGGTGGTGGTGGCGATCAAGCAGCGCTATCCCGGTCACGCGAGGCAGGCGGCGTTGATCGCGTCCCAGTGCCACGCGGCTGCGCTCTTGACCCGTTACATCGTAGTGGTAGACGAAGATATCGACATCTGGGACAGCAACGAGCTGCTCTGGGCGCTATGCACGAGAACCGATCCGGTGAAGGACATCGATATCCTGCGGCGCTGCTGGAGCAATCCCATTGACCCGATTATCCCGCCCAGCGAGCGCGGCTTTCAGTCCCGTGGCATCATCGATGCATGCCGTCCCTATGAATGGATGAACGAGTTTCCCGCGGTGTCGGGCGCGAGCGCGGAGCTGAAGGAAAAGGTCATCAAGAAATTCGGCGCGAGTCTGACAGGGAAAAGGAACTAGAAGAACACCGCAAAGAACGCAGAGAGCGCAGAGAAAAATTTCGAAATTCGAATTTCGGAATTCGAATTGTTTCCGACTCCGCGTCCTCAGCGCCTCCGCGGTGAAATCTCCGAATCCTGCGAAAGGGATTTTGATGAAACTGAAATTCTCGTTGCAAATCATCTTGGCATCTGTCGCTCTTCTGATCTTAGTATCCCCCGCATTCGTCCACTGCCAAGAGACCAAGAAGCCGTTGGAAAAAGTTCGGCTCACGGTGCCGGCGAAATCGTTGACGTTCGTCCCTTACTATTTCGGCAAGTCACAGAGGCTTTATGAGAAAGAGGGAATCGATCTGGAGCTCATCGTTATGCGACCACCGATTGGCGTCACCGCTCTACAGGCAGGAGAGGTCGATTATTCTGCGGCCGGCGGCCTATCGGTCCGCGCGACGATGAAAGGGCTTCCAATCAGAACGATTATGTTTATCCAGACCCGGCTAAGCTTCAGCCTCATCGGTCAGCCGGGAATGGTGCCGGCAAGGATAAAAAACGTCGCCGTCAGCGGGATCGGGTCGTTGGCGCACTATGCCGCCATCACAGTCATGAAAAGATTGGGCAATGAGAAAGTCGCCTACATTTCGACCAATACGACGGGTAACAGTTACACCGCCTTATTGGGGAAAGCCGCGGACGCTGTAATCCTCACCCCGCCGTACACTTCCATGGCGACCCTGGCCGGCTATGCAGACTTAGGGAACACGTTCGACGTGCGGGATTTGCAGGGAGGTTTGGTTACGAGAACGGCTCACATTCAGGATCACCGTGAGCAAGCAAAATCGATGATTCGGGCGACGCTTCGGAGCATGGATATCATTATGAAAAATGAGGCCGAAATAGTCGCTTATCTGCAAAAGGATTTTGGGTTGGAGCCGAAAATAGCCACCGACACTTATAAGATCTTAAAACAAGTCGTGAATTTCGACGGCGACATCGAGGAGCCCGTCTTTAGATCTATCATCGATAAAATCCGGCAGGAGTCCGGCATGACCGCCGAAATTCCTGCGGACCGACTCGTCGATTTGTCGCTCTTGCGCGAAGCGCGGAAGCGATAAGACAGACAAGGAGAGTGGGAGACGGACGGAGAGACAAGGAGACAAGGACACAGGGGAGACAAGAAGACAAGGAGAGACAAAAAGACTGGGAGAGAGAAGAAGACTGGGAGACGGGGAGATCGAGCGAGAGCTGATTTGCCAGTCGATGTCTTGCGTCGCACGCAGGAGGGCTAGTAGAATCCGGTCAGATCCAAACTTTATATGTGGGAGGCTGTCCTATGAAGTTTCTATTGTGCGTCCTTGCGTTACTGCTGAGTCTTTCCCTGGTTCCGACTCTGGCGCTGGCGGACTTGCCCGCACCAAGGTCGACGCCTGAGAATCCTAATATGGCCGCGGGGCGCAAGGCCATCGAAGCGAAGGATTTTAAGGCGGCTGTGGGATATTTAACCAAAGCCGTCTCGGAAGAGCCAAACAACGCCGACGCGCAAAACATGCTTGGTTACAGTTACCGCAAGGTCGGAACGTTTGACAAATCGATGGAGCATTACCAAAAGGCGCTGAAGATAGACACCAGTCATCGCAGCGCGCATGAATATCTGGGCGAGTTGTATCTCGACATGAACCAACTCGATAATGCGGAAAAGCAGCTCGCTGCCCTAAAAAAGGCGTGCCCCTTCTTTGGAAAATGCGAAGAGTACGAAGATCTGAAGGCGGCGATCGACAAATACAAGACGAAGAAGTAGGTCTTTGAGATAGAGTAGGTTGGTTTCAGGTTTCGGGTTTAAGTTTCAGAGCCGCTCCAGACGCTAAGCAAAGTCCGGTGGAGATTTGATCATGGCGGAGACGATTAAGGCGAAGATAGGCTTTGTCAGCGGTGGTAGTAACGCGATGCCGCATTACGGTAGCTTTCTACCTTTGGTTCCGAGCGAGATAAAGTTAGAACATGAGGGATTGGAGCTTTACCGGGAGTCGCTCTACCAGATCGCGGACAAGAAGGAAGTCATCGTTCGCCGAGTGCAAGAGTTTGTGAGGAACAATGATTGGGACGGCGTCATTCTTACCGCTGCGCCGACGGAAGTCCTCAACCCGGGATTGTTCAATGATCTGAACGCCGCATTGTCCGTCCCGTTCACGACGGCATTGCATGCATGCGTCGCGGCCCTGAGCGTCTATTCGGCGAAGCGAGTGCTTCTACTGACGCCCTTCGATGAAAGACTGAATGATTTGATCTGCCGGCATCTCGAAGGCAAGGGGGTTGCCGCCGTGGCCCCGCACCCGTTTGCAGAATTAGGCGTGCCCAAACGCATGACCCCCGATGAAGTGTTCGCGCTCACGAAGGAATGTCTGAATCCTGCGGACCCTGTTGATGCGATTTATTTTCAGGGCGCTGTTCTTGACCCGATCAAGGTCTTACAAAAGATTGAAACAGAGCTTGGGTTGACGGTCATTGCCAGCAACCCCGCGATGCTATGGTATGTGCTGTCAAAGCTAGCGCTTGCCTATCCAATGAGCGGCTATGGAAGGTTGCTGCGGGAGTGGCCGAAGTTGTAGGGGCGGGTTTTAAACCCGCCCCTACTGGATTCCCGTTTTCACAGAAATGACCGATAGTTTCAATCACCCCAAAGTCCGCGACAACCATTGAGTTACGCTCTTTGCTACCTTTTCTTCCGCACCGACGTAAAAATGATCGCAGTTTGGAATGATCGCGATTTCGCATGGACCTGAGCAGTTCTCTTTAAACTTCTCAGCGGGATAGTTCGCCACCGGCTCTTGGTCGCCGCGGATGAACAGGACCGGGCAGCGGATCCGCTTGGCGTTTTCGACAAGCTTCGGCACGTTGGTCAGTCGGTCCATGAAAGTTCGCGCTGAGATTACGTACCACCAGGTTGGCAGGAGCATGAGCTGGCGCGGCTTGCCGGCGGCGAGCAAATCCTGCGCTTCCTCGATTAATTCGTCGGTTTGCTCGTTGATCGTGTAACGGCTTGCGGAATTAGGAGCTGTCAACCGGTTGCCGCCGGCATGAGCCGACAGC
>JAHKKJ010000814.1 GCA_020027655.1 Deltaproteobacteria bacterium
CCGAAAGTGTGGGCCGCGAAGCGCTCACCAATGCTGCGTTACTTCTCGGTGCCACCAGCCGAATCGTCATTGCCACCGGCATCGCAAACATTTACGCCCGCGATGCGGTGACGATGGCCGCCGGGCAGAAAACTCTGGCCGAAGCCTATCCGGGGCGGTTTCTCCTCGGTCTCGGTGTCAGCCACATTCCCCTGGTCGAACAGATAAGAGGCTATAACTACGGCAAACCCGTCGCCTCCATGCGGGCCTACCTGGATGGAATGGATCGGGCGCCCTACCGTGCAGTGCCTCCCAGTGTGAGCCCCCTCAGAGTCTTGGCGGCGCTTGGGCCTCAAATGCTGCGGCTAGCCGCAGAGCGAGCCAGCGGCGCGCATCCATATTTTGTCCCGCCGGAACACACGGCGCGGGCCCGTAAGATTTTAGGCAGTGATCGACTCCTGGCGGTCGAGCAGGCCGTCGTGCTTGAAACCGATTCGGCCAAAGCGCGAGAGATCGCGCGAGCGCATACCTCCCGGTATCTCACGTTGCCCAACTATGTGAACAATTTGCGGCGGCTCGGGTTCAGTGACGAGGACCTCGTGGGCACTGGCAGTGACCGGCTGGTGGACGCCATCGTCGCCTGTGGTGATATGAATGCTGTTATTGATCGGGTTCGCGCGCATCAGTCCGCCGGCGCAGACCACGTCTGCGTTCAGGTGCTCCCAGCGAACCCGCAGGCGCTGCCAATGCCGCAGTGGCGCGAAGTGGCATCGGCACTGCTGAGATCCAAATGAGATAGAAGCGCTTGGCCGAATTGAATGAAATATGCAGTCAGATCGTAGCAGGTCTGTTACGCATGCGCCTAACCACGGCGCTCACGTAAGCTCGTAGAACCGTAACCGGATGGGTTAGCGCGGTCAAGGATCGCCCGAGTGCAGTCGACGGCTCATGAAAAAGCCCGATCTGTCCTAAAACTGCTGCCCGATCATAATATATGCGCTCTCCGGCCAACTTGCCCGCATCATCAAACGTGTAAACGGCGCAGAGCGGAATCCGCACGCGTCGACCGGTCGCCGGCAGACCACGCCACTCCCCCCGGTGTGTTCCGGTAATCGTGACCTCGAGAATTACATCGTCAGGCGTCACGTGTCGGCGCTCGATGGCGATATGTAAATCTGGTAATGCCGAGAGCAGTTGCATGTAGTACGCTCGTACTCCGCCAGGACCTTGATGTTGTTCATCCCAGGGTTGATCCTCATAACGCGCCTGCTCCCCAAACGTAGTCATTATTCGGTCCAGGTCGTGGGCATTCTCAGCCTGGACATGCTCCTCAACTAGCCGGATTCGACCGTCGAGTTTATCGGGCATCACCATCATTCCTCCCGTCGATTTTCTCCGTGTTCGGGAAGCTCATCAAGCGCCGTAGCTATATCCCGGACCCAAGGCTGAAATATTGGGGCAGGATATTTCGAACCGCCGGATCTTCTAACGAGTAAACGTTCATGCGAACCAGCGGAGGAGTGTAAATATGGACCGACACGGTCTTGCCATTTTCTGCCTGAAGGTTCGAGATCTGGTGTATGAGAGACGTCTCCTCCACTCGGGTGTCCTCGATGGCATAGTCGGCTGAGCTCATAGATTTGATCATGCCATTGGCGGCTCTGCCAAACAGTGACTCAGTGAGCTCGCCTTGGAGAATCCTTATTCCTCCTAATGATCCGGCATGGTCATGGATCGAGGAACGTTGACCCGCTTTCCAGCACATGATCATGATCTCGAACTCACGGTCTTTATAAACCAGATTACGGGCATATCTTTTCTCGGAGAAAAGAGCATGAGGTTGAACCTCCTCGGCCGTCACCACAAGCCGGTCCAGGATATCCTGCATTCTCGGCGGATTGATCACGGACCAGTCGCTTTTCAAAACGTCCACGAGCTTGGATAAAGAAATCTCTCCGCTCATCTTTCAACCTTTCCCTTGTATCGATTTTCTAGTCCACCGTCATACCCGCGAAAGCGGGTATCCAGAAGTTTTTGATTTTCCTGGATTCCGGGTCGCGCAACCCCGGACTCTGATCCGGGGTTGCCCGGAATGACGCCCAAAATTATTCAACGAATTTCGGGAACACCACACTAGCTTGGCGGCAGCTTGAGAAATCTCGGGAGATCCCGATTCATGTGGTCCCACGGTTGAGCGCTCGCTGTGTAAATATCCGCTTGGGGCCGATACCAGCTCGGATCGTCCAGGCTCCCGGCCATGATACTAACCTTTTCATCAACTTCTTGACAGGATACCCTCGCCCTCATATCGTGGCCCCACGATGAAAACATCGATCGTCACTGCCGCGCTCATATTGTGCCTAACGGCTGCTTCGGCCTGGCCGCAGACTCGAACGAAATTGAACGTCATCTATCCAGCCATCAGCGGGATCAATGCTCCGCTTTGGTATGCCACCGAGCAAAATTTCTTTCCGAAGTATGGCCTCGATGTGGAATTGATCTACATTCCAACCGCGCTTCAAGTGACCAGAGTCGTGCTCACCGGCGATTCCCAAATCGCGTTTTCCGGCGGAGCACCAGTCGTCAGCGCGGTGCTTAGTGGCGCGGACCTCGTCTTCGTCGGCGGCGTCGCCAACGTGCCGGCATTTTACATGATGGCGCTC
>JAHKKJ010000815.1 GCA_020027655.1 Deltaproteobacteria bacterium
CCCGTAATGCTTGTGATAACGCCGTACGTGACTAGTCAAAAGCCATTGCATGAATCGGCTCAGAGACTGGTGATGCGAAGATTCAATCACAAAGTGAAAATGATTCGGCATCAACGAGAAGGCAAAAAGCTTTAACTGGGTGCCGTGCTTTCGCTAGCGCAAGTATGGAAAGGAAGCTTGGTAGTCCTGAGCTTTAGAAAAGATAGTCGCGCGACCATTTCCTCGGTTGATCACGTGATAAACAAAACCGGCCTGCTGCCCGTTCGGGATTCTCGGCACGAGCAGGCTCTATCACGATCGTGCGCAGCGCTGTGACTTAAGCAGGAGATAAACCAAATATGCGAAACTCTGAGAAGGGCCGGAAGAGAAAATACCCAATAACCAAAGCCTGACACCCCTTGCTCAAACGCGCCGGCAAGAAGATCGCCAACCCGATCGGCCAGATCTGGTCGGGAGCGATGATGCTCGAACACCTCGGCCACCACGATGCTGCCCATGCCATCGTGAAGGGAAACGAGACGGTTCGCATGGAGGGGCCACGAACGCGCCACATCGGCGGCACCGCGAGCGCCAACCGGGTGGGATGGCGATTGCAGCGGCAATTTGAAGCTCGCGTGGTGGTATAGCATTCCAGTCCACTCCGAGGGACCAATAGACCCTCACTTTCCTCCCACGAAATCAGACTGACTACAAAAGTCAGGATTTAACCGTGTGACATGCCTCTGATGGAATGGCAGAAAGTCAATCGCATCCTCTTGAAAACTATCAGGGAAAGACTCCCGACCCCTTTTCCTCTTCTCGCGCCTCAGCGGTGAACCTTCCGAAAGACGCTACAATCGCAGGTCTAACTTAGGCATAACCAGCAGCCACTCGACCAATCGATCGTTCCCGTACTTACTCGCATACAAGCCGACGAGACCGAGAGGCGCAAACAGCCACGTCAAAAGCCACAGATGCCAAGATGTTTCATAACCGAACAATCCGCCTAAAAATGGCAACGTGGCGATCTCCAGGCAAACGCCGCTGCTAAACACCAAGAGACTTCTTTTCCACTGGCTGCTCTGCAGGCGCACCGCCTCCGAGTCCCACAGGCACAAAAGAAATCCCTGGATCAAACCAGGCTCACGATGCTTCAACTTGCTTCGCCTCCCACTGACAGAATTGTGTCGTCGCGGAATGTTTGTGAGAGGCCGGATGGAGGAGAAACAATCCAAATCACGGACACAACTTCATTCTACACTCCGATACAGGATGCCTATGGTAAAGCCACATAGGTCAGAGTGCAAACAAATTTGCGTTATGACGAGCGCGGCGACACGGATTCGCCTTTAAGGATCCAAGAAACAAGAGCTGGGTCGGTCGTTTCGGCCTCGCTGGCTTGCCAAAACCAATGAAGTACGACTTGATGTTGGTGCTCAATAAACTGTCTGTCAAACCCGGGGCGTCTCAGCCAGTCCCCTTTTCTTCCCTCATCCGCCAACCGCCCAGGCTTTTACCGAGCAAAGCTCATTTCGAAGTTTCGAGAATTCCCGAAACGTTTTTGAGCGGAGCAAAGCGATTGAACGACTGGAACCTTTGGAACTGGCCGCGGCATGCGTTAGCGATTGGAACGACTGGAACGATTAACTTTTGCCGGTTTCCTCGTGCCTCATGCCCAAGAGAATTCCCGAAAACCTGGAACTGTCTGACGGGGTGTGGTCATTGAACGTTGAACCTTTGAACTTTGAACTGCCGCGAGGCTCTCGGATTGCTCGGTATCGAAGAGAGGAAGGTTACTCTACTCGTTCTTTGTGAGACTGACTTCTGACTCTACGGGTCTTGCTCACCGCTGCTGTGCAGCCGGTCTGAGAGCCGGAGCAACGACAACTCGCGCAGCGCCGCCATCTTGTCCCCGATCCAGTCTTCCTCTTTTCACTGTCGTAGATAACAAAAAGAATGTTCTCGGAATTGCATCTCGGGCAAAATTCTATTCTTAGCGGCAACAAGCGTGCTGTTACGGACGATCTCGAGCCATTCATTGATACACCTAATTTAAGTGATCCTGTTTTCGAAAGCTGTCGAAAATGATTTTTTATGTCATCGTCACTGATTCTTAAGACGGTCGACAAATCAGCAGGGCAAAGGATGTGCCGCGGTGCACACTCAAGGAATTCAATGGCTTTTACGAGGCTTGCTCTGCGTTCACTCGCGTTGCAACCCGGCAACTCGCTCATCAGCCTTGCGCTGACTTTGTCGGTAGGCTTCAGCATGTCGATTGCTCTTCATGCTGCTACTCAAGCTATCCGCCTTAGGCGGAGCGGGACTCCCCTCACCAAAATGAGAGTCACCCTATGGATCACGACAGCAATTCATCTGTATCCTGTTTCACGGGTTATCCTGTTTCGCGGGTCGGACCAGGTTATGTACCTGTGTTTTCGAGGCTTTCGTTCCACGGGAGCGTATTTTCCGAACTTAGAGCCTCATTTTCGCCGGTAAAATTGGGCGCATAGGCTTCAGCTGGCTCGCGCAGCGCATAGGTTCCATCTGCTTGTACCATTTCACGATGCATGGCTTTGACGCCAAGATCATTTTTGACCGTCTCAACAAAAGGCAAGCTGCCAACGGCGATCGCTTCAGACCAGCGATCGTCGCGCGGAGAG
>JAHKKJ010000816.1 GCA_020027655.1 Deltaproteobacteria bacterium
ATCGCTTCGGAGTTTTTCCAGGTTTTCCTTCGACGCAACGGCCCTCAATGCTTCTGTCGCCTGGGTTTTCAGCCCATTATAGTCGTCCAAGTAACGATCAACCATTTGCCGAGCCTCGTCCCAAACGTAGCCGTATCTTTCTTGCACCACACCGATGAGTTTATCTTTATTGCCGGCGATTCTCTCGAGATCATCATCGGTAAGCTTACCCCACTGTGACCGGATCTCACCCTTAAGTTTCTGCCACTTGCTTTCCAATACGTCAGAATTCATATAAGCATTCTCCTTTAAAATGGTTATTTGGTGGTGAAATGAAATCGTTTGCGGTGGGATTTTCCACATCCCGAGAGATGGCAACGCAAGGAACATACCACGTACCAATCCTCATTACTTACAAGCGCTTTTCGTAAAAGAGATAAGAACAAGAGAATTGGTGAGAGGATTTTAGCGACAGATTATTCGGAAAAAGACTCATTCCAGTGATTGGGCCCAGCAACCAAAACAGACGAGATTCCGCTGTTGCAACATCGGTTCGGCTACACAGCGCAAAGGAGCTGTCGATGATTTGAAGGCTCTTGAAACAGTCACCTTGCACTCGGGTCCGGAAAGGGTCTAACTATCAGCAAAGGAGGGGGCCAAATGTCGCAACGAATAAAGGCGAAAATCGGATTCATCGGCTCAAGCGCGCCCTCGAGCCCACACCACGAAAGCTTCAAGGCTTTCATTCCAAAAGAGATTGATATCACTTTTGTTCAGGAACAGGGTGCCGGAGGATCGCTTTACGATGCCCGAGGTAAAGTCGATTCTTTGGTTGGCCAGACCGTGGAGTTGGTAGAGAAGCATCGATGGGATGGGGTGATCATCAGCGGGGGGCCCCGGGAAGCGCTCAATCCCGGATTGTGGGGTCGTCTTTCCTCTGCGTTGAAAGTTCCCGTTGCTACCGCGTTGAGCTCGTCCGTGGCGGCTTTGAAGGTATTCTCGGCTAGACGCGTCCTGTTGATGACTCCGGTGGATGACAAGCTAAAGGAAATGTATCGGGACTTTCTTGCCGAGTTCGGAATCGAAGCCAGCTATCCGCCGCAAACGCTGCGCGCTCACACCGACGCTCAAAAGCTGACCCCCGGCGATGTGGAGTCCATGACCAGAACAACGTTCATGACACAACCGAGCGCCGATGCAATTTACTTTCAGGGAGCGCTCCTCGATCCGATCAAGGTATTGGATAGAATGGAAGCCGAGCTCAATGTTCCCATCGTGGCGAGTAATCCGGCCATGCTCTGGTTCATCCTTTCAAAACTTGGGCTCAGTTATCGAATCGCGGGCTATGGGAAGCTGTTAGCTTCCTGGCCTGCTTTACCGATGGTTTCTTTATAATAGGAGGCCCTTATGAAAAAGGTTGAAAAAATCCTTGCGCCGACTGATCTGTCCGAGCTTTCTCGCGTTGGGATGGAGTATGCGTTGGAGTTGGCCAGAGGTTGGGGAGCCGAAGTAACGGTCTATCACGTTGCCAACGCCGCCGAGCTCGCGAGCTATAAGGCCTACTCAATGGAGGATTTGTTGAACAAACATCGACAAACCCTTGGGCAGTTCCTAGCTGACAAGTTTGCTGAACTGCTTCCGTTGGTCGAGGTCCGCCAGAAAGTGGAGATCGGTTCGCCGGCGACCAATATTTTAGAAGAATCGGAAAAAGAAGGCAGTGATTTGATTGTCATGTCTACTCACGGCAGAACCGGTCTGGCGCACATGCTCATGGGCAGCGTCACTGAACAGGTGGTGCGCAACGCGTCCTGCCCGGTGTTCTCGATTCATCCGCCGCAGCCGCGAAAAGCGAAACCGTGAGGGAGCGTTGAAACTACCTACATGAGCCGGTTTTTGGCCGCCGCTTCCACTGCAGCGGATGCGGCCGCGAACAGGATAAGATAGATTGAGGGGGAAAAGGAGAAGCCATGATTGCTGTGTCGAATAGATTACAGGTCGCAAAGGGTCAGGAAAAAGAGTTTGAAGCTCGATTCGAAGGCCGGGCGCGGTTGGTAGAAAATATGCCGGGGTTCGTTCGCCTGGAAATTTTGCGTCCGCTCAAGAGCGACTATTACATCGTGCTCACGCACTGGAAGGACGAAGCTTCATTTCAGGCCTGGACGGAGAGCGCGGAGTTTAAGGAAGCGCACCGGAACCGCCCCCGCGCCGAGATCTTTTCCGGCCCCAACGTCTTCGAAATGCACGAGATCATCCAGAGTGCGGAGAAGGATAGGTAGGGGATAAAAGCTTTAAGAAGGATCCACCGCAAAGAACGCAAGGCACGCAAATTTGTTTGCGGGGATTTAGGGCTATCGTTTGTACTTCGACCACGCGAACTTACGGATTTGGAACTTTGGAGAACCAAAATTAATCAGCAAGCCATGTTCGAGGCGCGCAGATCTCAGATAACCCAGAATCTGGGCTTCATGTTCCAGTGCGAGCGACTTGGCTGCTTTCATTTCTACGACCAGCGCACCTTCTATTAGGAGATCGGCGGAATATTCACCCAGCAGCGTTCCATCCTCATCATACACATTGAGCGGATATTGTTGCTTTACCATACCCACTTTACGCAAGCGATGAGTAAGCGCGTTTTCGTAAACTTTCTCCAAATGACCGTG